>JAVXIV010000034.1:0-5673 GCA_036785645.1 Hungatella sp. | reverse complement strand
TTTGAGGATGAATTTATCGATATCCGCCAGATCGCGGGTGAGATGGGAGAGGTCACCGTCAAAGGCAAGATTATCAATACCGACAGTCGGCTCTTGGGAAGCGGCAAGACCATCGTGATTTTTGATCTGACCGATTTTACCGATACCATCACCGTCAAGATCTTCGCAAAAGAAGAGGCACTCGAGGATATTAATCTGGCGGTCGTAAAGGGACAGTTTATCAAATTAAAAGGTATGACAACCATAGATAAATTTGACGGAGAGCTGACGATCGGTTCCGTCTTTGGTATGAAACGATGCGAGGACTTCTCAGGGAAGAGAACCGACCATAGTCCGGTCAAGAGGGTAGAGCTTCATTGTCATACCAAGATGAGTGATATGGATGGAGTTTCCGAGGTGAAAGATATCGTCAAACGGGCAAGTAAGTGGGGAATGCCGGCGATTGCCATCACCGATCATGGCTGCGTGCAGTCTTTTCCGGATGCCAATCATGCACTGGATCGAGAGGATCCGCTCAAGGTAATCTATGGGGTAGAGGGGTATTTGGTTGATGATTTAAAACAGTTGGTGGATCATCCGAGAAATCAAAGCTTTGAGGATACCTATGTGGTTTTTGATATAGAAACCACAGGTTTTAGTCCTTTGAAGAATAAAATTATCGAAATCGGTGCGGTGAAAGTCACAGGCGGAATCATCGTGGATCGCTACAGTACCTTTGTCAACCCGGACGTACCTATCCCGTTTCAAATTGAAAAATTGACCGGAATCAATGATAATATGGTTCTGCAGGCACCTAAGATCGATCAGATTCTGCCGGAGTTTCTGGCATTTGGTGAGGGCGCGGCATGGGTGGCTCACAATGCTTCTTTTGACATCAGTTTTATTGCTCATAATGCCCAAGAACTGGGTTTGGAGTTTGATCCTACGGTGTTGGATACGGTATCGTTGGCGCGTCATCTGCTGCCACAGCTTAGCCGCTACAAGCTGGATACGGTGGCCAAAGCACTGAATATCTCTCTGGCCAATCATCACCGTGCCGTCGATGATGCGGGTGCTACGGCAGAAATCTTTCTGGCATTTATCAAAACCTTAAAAGAACGCGGCATAGACAATGTGGATCAGCTCAATGGGCTGAGCGATATGACCTCAGATATGATCAAGAAGCTGCCTACGTATCACATTATCATTTTAGCAAAAAACGATATTGGCCGCGTGAATTTATACCGTCTGGTTTCCCAGTCTCATATTGACTATTTTGCCAGACGTCCGAGAATTCCCAAAAGCATACTGAACCGCTACCGCGAAGGTTTGATCCTCGGTTCTGCCTGTGAGGCGGGGGAGCTCTATCAGGCCCTGCTGCGCGGCGGCTCGAAAGCGGAGATCGGAAAATTGGTGAATTTCTATGATTATTTGGAGATCCAACCGCTTGGAAATAATGCTTTTATGCTGCGGGACGAGAAGAGTTCAATCAACAGTGAGCAGGATTTGATCGCAATCAATAAACGGATCGTGGAACTGGGAGAGCAGTTTAACAAACCGGTCTGTGCCACCTGTGATGTGCATTTCCTCGATCCGGAGGATGAGGTTTACCGGCGCATCATTATGGCGGGACAGGGATTTAAAGACAGCGATGAACAAGCACCGCTGTATCTGCGAACCACGGAAGAGATGTTGAAAGAATTTGAATATCTGGGACCGGATCAGGCAGCAGAAGTGGTGATCACCAATACCCGAAGGATTGCAGATTGGTGTGAGCGTATCTCACCGGTGCGCCCGGATAAATGTCCGCCGGTGATTGAAAATTCCGATGAGACGCTGCGCAATATCTGTTATGACCGCGCCCATGAGCTGTATGGAGAAACACTTCCGGAGATCGTGGTGGAACGCTTGGAGCGAGAACTTAATTCCATCATATCCAATGGATTTGCGGTGATGTATATCATTGCGCAGAAACTGGTGTGGAAATCCAATGAGGACGGTTATTTGGTTGGCTCGCGTGGATCGGTGGGATCTTCTTTTGTAGCCACTATGTCGGGAATTACAGAGGTCAATCCGCTGAGTCCGCATTACTATTGTCTGCATTGCCATTATTCTGAATTTGATTCCGAAGAGGTGAAGAAATTTTCCGGAATGTCAGGCTGTGATATGCCGGATAAAACCTGTCCGGTCTGTGGGCAGAAATTGGAAAAAGATGGATTTAATATTCCATTTGAAACGTTCCTTGGATTTAAGGGAGACAAAGAACCCGATATCGATTTGAATTTTTCGGGAGAATATCAGAGCAAGGCGCATGATTATACGGAAGTAATCTTTGGGAAAGGTCAGACTTTCCGAGCCGGGACGATTGGTACACTGGCAGATAAAACTGCTTATGGCTATGTGAAGAATTACTATGAAGAACATGAAGACCGCAAGCGAAACTGCGAGATTAATCGGATTGTGCAGGGATGCGTGGGAGTTCGCAGAACGACCGGGCAGCATCCGGGCGGTATCATTGTGCTTCCCCATGGTCAGGATATCTATTCCTTTACGCCGATTCAACGTCCGGCCAATGATATGACGACCAAAACCGTTACCACACATTTTGATTATCATTCCATTGATCACAACCTGCTGAAACTGGATATTCTGGGGCATGATGATCCGACGATGATTCGTATGCTGGAAGATCTGACGAAGCTGGATCCGGTCAAGGATATACCGCTTGATTCCAAGGAAGTGATGTCTCTGTTTCAAAATACCTCCGCTCTGGGAATCACACCGGATGATATCGGCGGCTGTAAACTGGGCGCACTGGGGGTTCCGGAATTTGGCACAGATTTTGCCATGCAGATGCTCATCGATACGCAGCCCAAGTATTTTTCAGATCTTGTACGGATCGCCGGTTTGGCGCATGGTACGGATGTGTGGCTGAACAACGCGCAGACCTTGATTCAGGAGGGCAAGGCAACCATACAGACTGCGATTTGTACCCGTGATGATATTATGATGTATCTGATTCAGATGGGTCTGGAGGAAGGACTGGCTTTCAGCATCATGGAAGCGGTGCGAAAAGGCAAAGGTTTAAAACCGGAATGGGAAGAAGAGATGACCGCTCATGGGGTTCCGGACTGGTATATCGGTTCCTGCAAGAAGATCAAATATATGTTCCCCAAGGCGCATGCCGCGGCTTATGTCATGATGGCTTGGCGAATCGCTTACTGTAAAGTATTTTATCCCCTGGCCTATTATGCGGCATTTTTCAGTATTCGTGCCAATGGATTTAGCTATGAACTGATGTGTCAGGGCAGAGACAAACTGGAATATTATCTGGCAGATTACCGAAAACGTCAGGATACGCTGTCCAAGAAGGAACTGGATACCCTGCGTGACATGCGGATCGTACAGGAGATGTATGCCAGAGGGTTTGATTTTGTGCCGCTGGATTTATACCGAGCCAAGGCAAAACATTTTCAGATTATAGATGGAAAACTGATGCCATCGCTTAGCAGCATGGATGGACTGGGAGAGAAGGCAGCGGATGCCGTGGTCGATGCGGCACAAGACGGACCTTTTCTATCTAGAGAAGATTTCAGAAATCGAACCAAGGTCAGCAAGACCGTGTGCGATCTGATGGGAGACTTAGGACTCTTTGGAGAACTGCCTGAGTCCAATCAGCTATCCCTGTTTGATTTATAAAAACAACCCGATCCGGGTATGTTAAGAGAAGAGGACAATGCCATGAAGACAGAAATTTATCATATAGAGGGGATGTCGTGTGCGGCTTGCAGCAGCGCCGTGGAGCGGGTGACCCGAAAGCTTCCGGGTGTGGAATCCAGTGATGTGAATCTGACAACCAACAAGATGACGATTACTTATGATGAGACACAGGTTACGGAAGACATGATCGAGGAGAAGGTAAAAAAAGCCGGTTTTGAAGCAGCCCGGATTCTGGAAAACCAAAACCTGATCCGACAGGAAGCGGATGCTTCTTTGCATCAGGAAGAACTTCTGCAGACTGCGAAGCTTCGTTTGGTGACGGCCATCTGTTTTGCAGTGCCGCTGCTCTATATCTCCATGGGGTCGATGCTTCCCCACCCACTTTGGCTGCCGGAGTTTTTGAATATGCACACGCACCCCATGAATTATGCTTTGATACAGCTGCTGCTGACGATTCCGGTTTTAATCAGTGGAAGAAAATTCTATCTGGTTGGATTACGGGCACTGTGGAAAGGCAATCCCAATATGGATTCGCTGGTTGCGATTGGAACCGGAAGTGCCTTTTTATATAGCCTTTATCTGACGTTTATGATCACTCAGGATCCGATGCATGCCCATCATCTCTATTACGAATCTGCAGCAGTTGTGGTTACGTTAGTGATGCTCGGAAAATATATGGAGAGCAAGAGCAAGGGAAAGACTTCCGAGGCGATTCGCAAACTCATGGAGCTGGCGCCGGATACAGCACTGCTCTATGAGCATGGAATTACGCGGGAAGTGGAGACCACATCGGTTTTGGTGGGGCAACATCTGCTAGTGAAACCGGGCAGCCGTATTCCATTAGACGGTGTCGTCGTGGATGGTCTCAGCAGCGTGGACGAGTCTATGCTGACCGGAGAGAGCATTCCGGTAGAAAAACAGCCGGGAGATCTTCTGATCGGCGGGAGTATGAATTATCATGGTGCCATGGAATTTAGAGTGCTCCATACCGGTTTGGATACCACCTTGTCGAAGATCATCAAACTGATGGAAGATGCACAGGGCAAGAAAGCTCCGATCTCAAAACTGGCAGATCAGGTAGCCGGTGTGTTTGTCCCTGCGGTTATGATCATTGCCGTCTTGGCGGCACTGGCATGGTGGCTGATTGGTGGTCGGGAACTCTCTTTTGTCCTGACGATCTTTGTCTCGATCCTAGTGATTGCCTGTCCCTGCGCTCTGGGTCTTGCGACTCCAACTGCGATTATGGTGGGAACCGGAGTGGGTGCGAGTCATGGTATTTTGATCAAAAGCGGAGAAGCTTTGGAGCTTGCTCATAAAGTAAAAGTTGTCGTCCTCGATAAGACCGGTACGATCACGGAAGGCAAACCCAAAGTGACGGACATTCTCACCATTGGATCTGCGTACAGCCGGGAAGAATTATTGAGAATCGCCGGAAGCTGTGAGCAGATGTCCGAACATCCATTGGGGGAAGCAATCGCACAAGCAGCTATGCAGGGGGTCGATTCTCTGAAACGTCCGGAAGACTTCAAGAGCATCACGGGAGCCGGAATCGAAGCGGTATTTCAGGGTCAAACCATTGCCATCGGCAATCGCAAACTTTTGGAAGAGCGAAAGATTATCATCAGCGAGCAGGTCAGCCAACAGGCATCGCAATTGGCAGATCAAGGTAAAACACCGATGTATGTCGTGGTGGATGGTGTCTTAAAGGGCATCATCAGTGTGGCAGATACCATCAAAGAGAGCAGTATCACCGCGATAGAGCAGATCCGCAGTCTGGGAATCTCCGTGTATATGCTGACCGGAGACAATCGGCAGACGGCAGACTACATCGGAAAACAGGCGCATGTCGATCGGGTATTTGCAGAAGTTCTGCCACAGGATAAAGCAGAGATCATAAGGAAGCTGCAGCAGGAAGGTCAAACCGTCATGATGGTAGGCGATGGTATCAACGATGCGCCCGCACTGGTACAGGCA
>JAVXIV010000033.1:0-12397 GCA_036785645.1 Hungatella sp. | reverse complement strand
AGTCCCGGTTTGTAAGCGGTTCGTCTGCAAAGCTTCGGTCTGCGGAATGTCGGTCTGTACAGGATTGGTCTGGGAAGTCCCGGTCTGTACAGGATTGATCTGGGAAGTCTCGGCTTTGGTACTCTCACCGAATAGCGGGTTCGCCTGCACCGTCTCGGCTTGTATGGCTGTTGGTTTTGGATCTGTGTTCGGTACCGATGCAGTCAAGGCTTCCTGCAGCTGCGGATTCGCCGAAGGTTCCGAAACTATAGCCGTCATCTCCTGCATCATGCCTGCCGCGGTCTGGGGTGCCTCTGCCTCCACCTGTAGCGTCTCTGCCGCAGCCTGAGTCACTGTTGCTCCAAGCTCTGAAACTGCTGCTTTGGATAGCGACTGTGGGATCGCCGATGCCATCATCCAGAGTACGTCTTCGGGTTTTCCATGTTCCTTGGTCTGCTTGCCGTCTTCTTCTGTCAGGTTTTCCAAACCCTGATCAAGCTCTTTTACCGAAGACTCTTTTGCTAAAGTTTCTTTGGGATTTTCCACAGTGTCCGCTGTATTGGGTTTGGGGGAATCCGCAGTCTGTGACAATACCTGACTGAAACTGTCCTTGACATCACTCACCGACTTTTTACCTCCGGAAGTGGAACCCCTATTTTCTGTAGTTTGATGTACCGCCGGATAGCCGGATATCTCTTTTATACTTGCCATGTTCTCTTCACCGCCTTTCTATGGCAAATCATAATGATACAAAAAAGTAAACATATGGTCAAAATGTCTAGTTTCATAATAGCCCTTTTTATGTCATATGTCTACATTTATTGTTCTAATTTATGGATTGTTCAAGGGTTTTTTCTCTAGCCAGTAGATTTCGATGGCATCGCCATCTTTTAATTCCGTCTGAAATCCGCCGTTTGCTCCGTTCACCTTTAAGGCAATGATGCCCTCCGGTTTGGAAAAATCCATATGTGCAGGCTCCAACATATCCATCAGATAGTAGGGAGAGCCGCTGCGTTTTGGATCAAAGGATTGCTTTTGTCCATTGATCTGAAATACCAGTTTTTCTCTTGGTTCAGATTTAGGCTCCGCAGGTAGCACAGCAGCCTGTATGGCGGACAAGTCCTGTTTCGTAACCACATCTCCGTTTTCCAGATTCCAATCCGAAGAAGCAGGCGTGCCATTGACCAGTACCGTTCCCTCAATCCTAGCATGCTTTATCAGATCCGCTACCGTGTAGATCCGACAGGTTGTAATCTCATCATCCGGATTCAGTTGCTGCACGGCACTGCCCAAAACGCCATTGACCAAAGCCGTGGTTCCCAAATGTAGCTCCTGATTCTCCCACAAGATCTGTCCTCGGTCATCCCAGGAAACCACATCCTGCAGACAAGACGATCCATCCCTGCCGCCGCTGGCCGGTTCGAAGGTGATCTCATCTCCGGCTTCCACCAAATCCGAAATCCCCGCAGGTTTATCATTGATCCGAAGCACCGCAGGCACTGCATAATCTCCCGGAATCACCGTACGCTTACCATCCACCTTGATGATGAGGTTTTGTCCGGAGCGGCTCATCATATGCTTATAGCCATAGCCATTCATCATCAGAACATCTCGGGCAGTCAGTTTTCCGCTTCGAAATAATTTGGCATGCTGTCCATTGAGCTTGATATAAAAACTGTCATTAATTAAATTGAGTGCTGCAGATATGGCAATCCCCAGTGGTGTGGAATATTCGGGATCCTTGATATCGTATTCCTTGGACATCGCATGGATCGAGAAATTATTGCCGCCCAGAGCCACGCGGTTTAAATCCATCTCCAGATACTGTGCGACATACTCCCGCACCTTGGTAAGCTTGCACCCGCCGCCAACCAAAAACACAGCCGAGGGTGTGCCGCCGTTGACTTCTATAATCTTCTCGGCAATTTGTTTGCATAGTGACTGAATGGTCAAATCCGCGGTCTCCATCACTTCCGAGGGGGAGATGGTATGCTCCAGTCCAAGCACATCCGTATAAGTCAAGGTTTCTTCCTGTCCGGTTCCGATCTTCAATGCTTCCGCAGTTTCAAAATCAATCAGATAGGTTTTCATCAGGCTCTCGGTAACCTCGTCACCCGCGATCGTCGCCATCGTATAGCCACAGATACTGCCGTCTCTGGCTGCCGCAATATCAGAGGTACCCGCACCGATATCCACCAAAACTAAATTGAGGAGGCGCAGGTTCTTGGGGATAGCCGCATTCATGGATGCAATCGGCTCCAAGGTCATACCCGCAACTTCCATTCCTGCTTTCTGCATCGAGGTATAGAGACTGTTCACAACTTCGCCCGGTAAAAAAGTCGAGATCACTTCTGCCACCAGATTCTGTCCTTTATGTCCCAATAGGCTGGAAATCGGATAATGATCCAGATAATATTGGCAGACCGAATAGCCCACCAAATAGAACTGCCGATCCTCTTCCTGATCATTGGTGCGCTCAAATTCATCTTCGGATAAAGTCAGGGCACCCGTCTCCAAATTTCGGATGATCTCCTCCGTAATCACCTGTTGGCCCGTCAAATCCATCGTATAAGAGGTGTGCTGTGTCCGCAGTGCACGTCCCGCTGCTGCCACATAAACCTGATCAAGGCTGAACTTTACCTTGTCTTCCAGTTTTTTCTTTACCTCTGCGGCCACCTTGGCAACCTGATTGATATCCTCAATCTGACCATCAATCATGGCGCGTATGTCATGTTCTTCTTTCACGATTGCCGTGACACACAGCTTCCCCTGTTCTACCTTGCCAACCATTCCGATGATGCTGCGCGTTCCGATATCCATTGCAAATACACAATCGTCAGGCATTTTCGCATAACCCATAGCTTCCTTTTCCGCACCCACGACGCTTACCTCCTAAATGCTCTGATTCTGTCTTCTATTTCTTCCGTTTGCCACAAATTCCTCAATCAAAAGTTCATTTTCTTTTTGCAGTTCCCGATTATACAAGGCTACCTTTTTTTCTTTTAGTTTCTCGATGGATGCGCTTTCTTTTTTGGCTTCCACTACCTGACTGCGTTTCATCTCTTCCTTCTTGCGAAGGAGCAGCAGTACCTCCTGCTCCTTCTTGATTTTGTAAGTCAACACGTCAAGATAATTCTCATAGGTATAGATCTGGATTGCAGTCACTCCCTGCATCTGCTGATTTTTCAATTCCTGACAGCAGTCTTTGTACTGATTCTTGATGGATTCAATCAGGTCTTCCTGTTTATGTACCTCTTGTATTATCGCAGCATGTTCATTCTGCAAAGAGTCCAATACCTGATTTTTATAATTCAATACATTATTTAATGGAAATGCAAATTTTTTCATGCTCTATCACGCTCCAACCTTCATCAGTCCTGCAAAATCTCTTTCATGATTTGAATCTCTTCTTCATAGGTAAAGCTCTCATCCACCTGTTGCTCCAAAAATGCATTGACCGCATCAATCTTGGCTACCGCATCGTCCAGCTTCGGATTGGTTCCTGATTTATAGGCACCAATTGAAATCAAATCCGAGTTTTTCTCATAGATACTCAAAATATTGCGGAGTTTGGAAGCCAGTTCCCGGTGTTCGGAAGAAATAATCGCCGTCATCAGACGGGAAATGCTGGCATTGATATCAATCGCCGGAAAATGGTTTTCATTGGCCAATTTTCTGGATAACACAATATGACCATCCAAGATGCCCCGCACCGTATCGGCAATCGGTTCATTGGTATCATCGCCCTCCACTAAAACCGTATAGATTCCGGTGATTGAGCCGCGACCGAAATTGCCGCTGCGCTCCAATAATTTTGGAAATTCTGCATAGATGGAGGGGGTATAACCTCGTGCAACGGGCGGTTCCCCAATTGCCAGACCAATCTCGCGCTGAGCCATCGCAAATCTGGTAAGGGAGTCCATCATCAACAGCACATCTTTGCCCTGATCCTTGAAATATTCGGCAATTGTGGTTGCCACCATGGGACATTTCATGCGCAACATCGCCGGTTGATCCGAAGTTGCAACCACCAAAACCGAATGCTTTAAGCCTTCTTCGCCCAAATCATTTTCTGCAAACTCCCGTACCTCTCGTCCACGCTCGCCTACCAGAGCAATCACATTGATATCTGCCTTGACATTCTTGGCGATCATGCCAAGCAGTGTACTCTTGCCGACACCACTGCCTGCAAAAATTCCGATTCTCTGCCCTTTGCCAATCGTCAGCATCCCATCAATGGGTTTGATTCCAAATTCCATCCGTTCTAAAATCGGCGGTCGATCCAAGGGATTGATATAAGGATTGTCCACATAATAGTATTCGGGATTCACAAAAGCCGGTCCATCCAGCGGATTGCCCAAGGCATCGATAATACGTCCTTTCAGGAAATCTCCAACCGGAATCTTGAGACGGCGTTTGGTATTGCGCACAAAGCTTCCTGCCGCAATGCCACTGGTATTTTGATATGCCATCAGTTGGATCTTATCGTCTTTAAATCCCACCACTTCCACCGGAATCTGGCGGTTGGCACCTTCATCATAAATCATGGCAATATCGCCAATACTGGCCTTGCCCCCGGAAGCTTCCATGGACATACCAACCACATTCTCGACCTTGCCAATATGGCTTATGGTCTCTGATTTTCCAATTAGTCCCGGCAAATCCTTTAGCATGGTGCCTCCTGCCTATAGTTGAGCGTTGCTCAAGATATCTTTGATATTTTCCATCTGGGTATTGATACTGACATCGATAATCTCTTTGGGAAGTTCCACAATGCAAGTACCTTGTTCTTCTGCATCCATGGTTACAATCTTGATATTGTCAGACAGATATGACAACGAGTTCAGCAATTGTGCATCTCCCTCTATCATCATATCTGCGTCATATTTGGAAATATAAATTTTGACCCATTGGGTTTTTTGAAGCTTCTCCGTAGCCGATACAATCATCCGTTTGATGATATCTCCACTGCTTTGCAAGCTGACCCGCATCACCTTCTCGGCGATCGCAACCGCAATATCCCGCAAGTCATTGAGATGCTGTTCCAGAAGGCGTTTCTTCTGTTCCTCCATCTCGGCAATGCACTCCTGAACCTGTGCCAATACAAGCTCTCGGTCTGCATCTTCTTTCTTCTCCTGCTCGTTATGTGCCTGCCAGAAGCCATCGTCCCGGCCTTCTATGAAGCCGGCATCGTAGCCTTCCTGGTGCGCTTCTTCTTTGATCTTAACTGCCTGTTCTCGCGCTACCATCAAGATCTCCTCCGACTGCTTAACGGCCAAATCGAAAGGATCGGGTTCTGAAACCGGATAGTCCTCCGGATGTTCTTTTTTTCTCTGCTCCAACTGTCTGGCATATTCTGCCAGATTGTCCGCCATACGATACTGTTCTACCGTGGCATTGGAGTTGCCATTTTTTATAATATTACGCAATTACCTCATCCTTTCCGCCCCGGCTGATGATCAGCTCGCCTTCTTCTTCTAAATGTCGGATGACATTGACGATTCTCTGCTGTGCTTCTTCTACATCTTTCAAGCGAACATTGGTTGTAATCTCTAGGTCAGAACGAATACTGTCCGCCATACGGCTGGACATATTGGCAAAGATAAGGGAGGATAGTGTGGTGTCGGAAGTACCTTTCAATGCATAAACCAAATCCTTGGCCTCGCAGTCTCGTAAGAATCTCTGAATTGCGCGGTTGTCCAGCAAAGAAATATCCTCGAATACAAACATCTTCTTACGAATGGCATCTGCAAGCTCTGCATCGCTTCTTCCCATCTCGTCGAAGATCAGTTTTTCATTGCCTCGGTTCATGTTATTCATCACCTCAGCTACATAATCGATACCACCGACTACGGTGTGACCGGTCGTCAGGAAGCCAGAGAACTTCTTCTTCATCTCTGCTTCTACGATCTTGATGGCTTCCGGAGATACGCTTTCCATCTTGGCAATGGATTCCACCACGTCAATTCGTTTCTCACGAGGGAGGAATTCAATCACCGCCGCAGACTGATCCGACTCTAAATATGCCAAAATGAGTGCAATGACCTGACTGCGTTCATATTGCAGAATCGTCACCAGATCCTTCACTTCGATCTTGCGCAGGAAGTCAAAGGATTTGCTCTGCAAAGACTTCGACATCTTTTGCAGCAAAGCCGTAGCAGTCGCTTCACCAAATGCTTTTTCAAGAACAGCTCTGGCATATTCTAAGCCTCCGTCTGTCATCACCTTCTGGGTCAAACACATCTTGTAGTATTCATCCAGAATATCCTGCATATCATCGGCAGAGAGGCGTCCTAATTTGGCTACCTCCACCGTCAGCTGTTCAATATCGGTTTCATCTAAATATTTATAGATCTGTGAGGCCTGATCTGCACCCAGAAATACGACCACAGCGGCTGCCTTTTGTTCTGGTGTCAAGGCTTGATTAGCCATGATCCTCACCTCCTCTAAGCCACGTCTTTAAGAGTTGTGCGGAAATCTCGGGATTCTCTTCGGTAAAGGTACGAATGTTTTCTTTCATTTCTTTGGCCTGTTCATCTTCCGCCGTCAATGTAGGGAGTTTCGCTTTTGCTTTTGCTTTTGCCAGTTCCGCAATCGCCGCCGGATTATCCGACAACTGTGCATAGGTCAGCATATCCTGATCCATCAACTTTTCTTTCTTCTTTTTGGCTTTTCTGATCAGGATTGCAATCAAAATGATGAGGATCAACAGTCCGACCGCACCGCCAATCACCATGGGAAGCAGTGCTTGTGCGGTAAGCTTATCTGCCACCGCCGGCAGAGCCTCAGGAGCGGTATCGGCCACGGTATTCTTGGGCCATTCGGAATTGACGACCACAATTTTTTCATTCTGCACAGCCGGATCAATCCCCGCCGCACTGGCTACCAAGCTGATCAAATCATTCTTGGTGATTCCCAGATCCGCCGCATTGATACTAATTGCCACGCTGATATCCGTAATGATACCACCGTCGCTCTGGCTTTGTTCTTTCTTCTGATTCAGCAGATAATCCGTATCCGAAGTGCTGCTGCCTCCGTTTTGCGTCGCACCCGGCTGTGTATTGTACTGCGGTACATTCGTATTGGTCTGGGCTCCCGGAATGCCACCGGTTCCGGTGCCTCCGCTGCTTTCACTCGTCAGCGTCTGGCTGTCCACATAGCCGGAATTCTCTTTTGTATTCGGTGCCGTATATACATTCTCTTCGGAAACCGTTTTTTGCATATCTGCTTTGCATTTGGCAGAAACCCGAACATTATGCCGACCATACATATCTTCCAATACTCTTAAAACATTGGCTTCCACCAAAAGCTGTTCCTTCTGTTCTAATGCAATCTTGCCATCACCGGTCACGGTATCACCGTCGTTTTTCTTCACCGATACATCCACTCCGTTGCCGTTGATGACAGCCACATCGCCCATGTCCATGTTCACAACCGATTTCGCAACCAATCTCTGAATGCCCTCTACTTGAGCCGGAACCGGAGATCCGCCGTCGTTCATCGTCACCAAAACAGACGCTGTCGTCACACTGAGCTTGCTGTTGTCCAGCACATACTTCTGGGTCTCTCCCGGTGCAATCTGCACAATGGCATCCTTGACTCCATCCATACAACGAATCGTAGCGGCTAATCGTTCCTGCATATCCCATATCTTCAACGTCTTTTTGTCCGCTTCGGTCGACATCATATTAGAATTGTTTAGAAAAGTCTCATAAGCAAATCCATTCTTCGGAAAGCCTTCCACCGCCAGTGTAGCGCGTGTCTTATCCACCAGCTCCTTGGGAACCATCACGTTGCCACCCGGCTGATAGTTGTAATCCACAGCCGCTTCCTGCAGTTTCACCATCACCTCGGATGCCTCCTGATCCGTCAAGCCGGAAAACAGTGTTGCATACTGAGTATTGTCGGTATTGAGCACGACTGCTATGAGTATTGCAAAAGCAATAAGGCTTCCCAGTCCTATCAGCAAGCCTTTTTTCATTCCACCGGACATCTTCCCGATGAACTCTTTTATTTTATTAACTTGATCCATCTTAAAATGCCCCCAGCCCTATCCTGATTTCTGTGATCCATGTGCATTACATACCAATGCGCATCAATTCATTATATGATTCCAGAGCCTTGTTGCGAAGATTGATCAACATGCTAAGCGACAATTCTGCTTTCGCTGCTGCAATCGGCACCGTATGTGTATCATCAATCTCTCCGATTGATTGTAGGTATTGTTTCTGTGTCAAATCCTGCGCTGTATCGACTGCATTGTTCCAGCTTGTTTTGAAAACATCTCCAAAACCGGTGGCTGTACCTTCTGATGCCGGTCGGTCGAAGGAATCCATCTTGCCCATCGTACCAATGGATCGTAATTGTATCGGATCTATGCTCATATTTCTACCTCATTTCTATGCTATATGTGTTTCTCTGTCTCTATGCTTTTCTTTGGATCCTACTGCCCTCTGATGGCTGCCCGCAAACGGCTAATGTCACTGTTCAGTGACTGAAGCTGATACTGATATTGCAAGTAAGATCTTGCCAGTTCTGTGTTCTCTGCCTCAATCTGCACATTGTTGCCGTCTAATCTTGCCGAATCCGTGGTATTGTGCACCGAAAAGCCGGAGCGTTCAATCCCCTGCTGCAGCACGGAAGCATTGGTCTCTCCTCCTGCAGCCAGCCCCTGAAGATTCCTCTTTAAACTGTCTTCAAACGTAACATACTGGGCTTTAAAACCGGGTGTATCATTGTTGGCTATATTATTGGTTGTCACACTTTGTTTCAACCAAAGATAATCTAATGACTTTTGCGTCATGGTCATGGTATTGCCAAAAATCGCATTCAAGCTCATCTCGATATTCCTCCTGTTTTGCTGACACAAGTTTACATCTTTTACATAAACTTCTTAATTTACCCTTAATTCTATATCAAAGTTGTCGAAATAGCAACCGTATTGTTGATAAATTTTATTTTTTTAATACTGAATTTTCTCAAATTTCGCCTCAAATAGGTGGACTTTTTTTCACAATCGTATTATACTATTTGTATAAATAGGATTGTTTTGGGCGAATAGACAGTTATATTTTGTATTACCAGAGAATTTTGAGAAAAGAGGGAAAAGTATGTTTAAGAATTTGAAGATTGGAAAGAAGTTAATTGTATCATTTATTCTGGTTTCTATCATTGCCAGCATTGCCAGTGTCGTCAGTGTGGTTGTGATGAAGAGCATCGACACCCAGTATTCGGAGGCCTTGGTGAATTATGGTTTTGCCCAAGGACATATCGGCAAAGCCTTAGCTACTTTTTGCCGCGTCGATGGCAACGTACATGATGCCGTCAGTTATTTTGACAAAACCAATCAAACCCTTGCAGCCAAGGATATTCAGACACAAGGTGACCAGATGGATGGCTTATTTGATGCAATCGAACCAACCATGACCACACAAGAAGGCAAGGATTACCTGAATACGGCCAGAACAGCCTGGACCGCCTACTATGCCAAGGCCAGTGAGCTGGCTGCTTTAGGCGCGACCCACAACGCAGGTACGGTTATGCAGATTCAGACACAGTTGGTTTCCGAGCTAGACCCCCTTTATTTTCAGATTTACAACTCCCTGGATGCCATGATGGATCTCAAGGTCAGTACCGGCGATACCCTCAGCAACAAATTAACCTCCTTTTCCAACACCGCCATTATGGCTGCTGTGATTCTCATCATCGCTGCTATGGCGATCTCCCTGACTCTTGGTACTGTGATTTCACGCAGTATATCCAGACCGATGCAGGCCTGTACCGACCGTCTCGCTCTGCTTGCCCACGGTGATTTGACCTCTCCGGTTCCCGATATCCATACCAAGGACGAGACCGGTGTTCTGGCAGATGCTACCAAAATCATCGTAGTCGGTCTGACCACCGTGATTCAGGACGTCATCTATCTGTTGGAATCCATGGGTGCCGGCAACTTCGATATCAAGAGCAAAGCAACCGATGCCTATATCGGTGATTTTGAACCGCTGCTTCGTGCCGTCAGAGCCATCAATACCAACTTAAGTGATACGCTCTCCCAGATCAACCAATCCTCCGAGCAGGTTGCCAGTGGTTCCGATCAGGTATCCAGCGGAGCACAGGCTCTCTCACAGGGTGCAACCGAGCAAGCCAGTTCCGTCGAAGAACTCGCCGCTACCATCAATGAGATCTCTGCACAGGTACGTGACACAGCTGCCAATGCCAAGAATGCCAACGGAATTGTCAGCAACACCGATGCGGAAATCACGCAAAGTAACCAGAAGATGCAGGATCTGATCCAAGCGATGGGCGAGATCAGCCATTCCTCCCAAGAGATCGGCAAGATCATCAAGACCATCGAGGATATTGCATTCCAAACCAATATTCTGGCATTGAATGCTGCCGTAGAAGCCGCACGTGCAGGCGCAGCAGGCAAAGGCTTCGCAGTCGTTGCAGATGAAGTGCGCAACCTTGCAAGCAAGAGTGCCGAAGCTGCCAAAGGTACCACAGTTCTGATCGAGGGCGCCATCAAGGCCGTTGGTAATGGAACCAGTCTCGCAGATGAAACCGCCAAATCCCTGCTTGCAGTGGTCACCGGATCCAAGCAGGTGGCGAATATTGTAGACAAGATTTCTGCTGCTTCCGATGATCAGGCAAGCTCCATTGCACAGGTAACGCAGGGCATCGATCAGATCTCCTCTGTAGTACAAACCAACTCAGCGACTGCTGAGGAATCTGCTGCTGCTTCTGAAGAGCTCTCCGGACAGGCACAGATGCTCAAATCACTGGTTGGCAAATTCACCTTAGTCAACATGCAGAATGCTTCCGCCCCGCAGGCGAGTGCGGTTCATCGTACCGCAGCACCTGCACCTACCACACATTTACATACCTCCGGTTCCGGTAAATACTAAGTTTTTGATTCTATATCCCATGGAGATGCAGACGTAATTTTCTATGTCTCTGTGGGATCTTTTTATCTGACATTTAAATGAAGAAAAGGAGATCCTATATGAAAACGATTAAATCACGCATTATTCTGGTTCTTTTATCCTTTATTGTCCTCTGCTGTTTGATTTTAGGTATTATGGGCAGTTACCTCAACTACAGCACCGCCAATGATGTATTGGAACAGAACCTCATTGAAACTGCAGTGGTATCCGGAGCACAAGTGGCTGCGGAGATCAAAGCCATCCAGAATGTTGCGATTGAGACCGGTTCCATCGCCCGCATTGCCAATCCCGATACTCCCATCGAGCAGAAGCAAGAGATCATCCAGCAGCGTGCCAAGAGCCATGACTTCCAACGAGGGAATCTCATAAACGCACAGGGGATCAGCCTATTTGATGGCAACGATTACTCGGAACGGGATTATTTTAAGGCTTCCATTCAGGGCCAAACCTACATCAGCGACCCCACGATCAGCAAGATCACCGGCAAACTCACCTTTTTGGTCTCAGCTCCGGTTTGGGAAGGCGGCATCCCCGATACCAAGGTCATCGGAGTCATCTATTATGCACCGAACGAGACTTTTCTAAATGATATTGTATCCTCAATCACCGTCAGTGACTCAGGCTATGCCTACATGATTAACCGCAAGGGCACCAGCGTTGCCGATCCGGATGCTTCCTTGGTCAGTGTGGAAAACAGCATTCAAGAAGCGCAGACCGACAAGTCAATGGCTGCACTTGCCGACATCGAGACCAAGATGATCGCCGGGGAAACCGGCTTTGCCACTTACAAATACCACGGCAGCAAATGGGTTCAGGGCTATGCACCGGTTGCCAATACCGATGGTTGGAGTATCGGTGTCGTCGCCATGGAAAAAGACTTTTTAGGTAATTTCTATCTCTCCATATGGATCACCTTGATCGTAGTTGCCGTCTTCATCACAGCCGGCATCCTCTGTTCGATCAAATTTGGTAATCAGATCGGCAATCCGATTTCTGCCTGCGTAGAACGGCTCAAGCTGCTCTCTACCGGGGATTTGAAGTCTCCGGTACCGGTAGTGCATTCCAAGGATGAGACCGGTGTGCTAGCGGATGCCACCGCCCTGCTCACCAAAAGTCTCAACAATGTAGTCAACGAGGTTTCGGAAACCCTTGTGCAGATGGCAGACAACAATTTTACGGTCTCGGAGCTTCGGGCTTACCAAGGAGACTTTTTACCGCTCTCCCAATCCACGAATCACATCGTGGAATCTTTAAACGATACCTTGTCGCAGATCAATGTAGCCTCGGATCAGGTATCGGTTGGCTCCGATCAGGTATCCTCCGGTGCGCAGGCACTCTCACAGGGGGCCACCGAACAGGCCAGCTCCATCGAGGAATTGTCGGCTTCTATTTTGGAAGTCTCCGCCAATGTAAAGCAGAATGCCGGCAATGCTCACAATGCCAATATTTTATCATCCGAAGCCGCTGCAAAGCTC
>JAVXIV010000032.1:9552-12477 GCA_036785645.1 Hungatella sp. | reverse complement strand
CACTACCGTATCCCACAAGATCTCTACGTTCTCCAAGGACATCAGTTTTTCCTGCAGGCTCTTGGCTCCGCGCAGTTCTGCTCTTCGATGAATCAAATAAACTTTTTTGCACATTCTGGCCAGAAAAATCGCATCTTCTAACGCTACGTCTCCACCGCCTACAACCGCGGTCACTTTGTTCTTAAAGAAAGCTCCGTCACAGGTTGCACAGTAAGAAACACCCATACCGACCAACGCTTCCTCCCCCGGTACCTCGAGTTTTCTGTGTGTTGCACCGGTAGCAATCAATACGGTCTTAGTCCTATAAGTCTCCTGAGCACAAACTACCGTCTTCCATGATGTGCCATTCTCAATCCGCAGCACCTCATCGGTGATAAAAACCGCACCCAATGCATCTGCATGACTGCGAAACTTCATCCCCATATCAAATCCATTCATCCCCGGAAGTCCCGGATAATTATCCACCTCATAGGTCGTTGCCACCTGACCACCGCTCATCATACTCTTTTCGATAACCGCCGACGAGAGCTTGGCTCGCTGTGCATAAATCGCCGCAGCAAGTCCGGCAGGACCGGAACCCAAAATCAATAAATCATATAATTTATCCATGTAGCTACCTCACTTCATGTTTGTATTTTAAATACTTTATTCTCATTGTCAGTATACCATAAATCTACAGCTCAATACAAATATATTTTCTTTATGACTCTATTTGTGCTATACTTAAGAGAAGAAATTTTATAGAGGAAAGGGTGATTGATATGGCACAAAAAACAGTATTGGTAACGGGTGCTTCCCGTGGAATTGGCAAAGCCATTGCGGTAAAATTTGCCAAGAAGAATTATAATGTAGTGATTAACTGCGTCCACAATGAAGAACGATTATTGCAGACCAAGAAAGAAATCGAATCCTATCAGGTCTCTTGTCTGGCTTTTCTGGGTGATATGGGTGACATAAAACAGTGTCAGATTTTATTTGATAAAATCAAGAAAGAATTTGGAACATTGGATGTTCTGGTCAACAATGCCGGTATCTCCTACATTGGATTACTGCAGGATATGACCTCGGAAGATTGGCAGCAAGTGGTTCATACCAATCTGACCTCTGTGTTTAACTGCAGTAAATTGGCAATTCCGGGAATGATTGCCCAAAAATGCGGCAAGATCATCAATATTTCTTCTGTCTGGGGAATTGTCGGTGCTTCCTGTGAAGTCGCCTATTCTGCTACCAAGGGCGGAATCAATGCGTTTACCAAATCTTTAGCCAAGGAATTGGCTCCGAGCGGTATTCAAGTCAATGCGGTTGCCTGTGGAGCGATTGACACCGAGATGAATCAGTTTTTGGAAGAAGATGAATTGATTGCATTGGTGGAAGAAATTCCCACCGGCAGACTTGGAAATGCGGAAGAAGTTGCAGATTTAGTTTATCACTTAGGCTACAAGAATTCCTATCTTACCGGTCAGGTGATCGGTCTAGACGGCGGTTGGATGTAAGAGAGATCAGAAAGGGAGTAGATTTTATGCCTACCACTTATACACATTATCGATTTGGAAATGATGTTTTCAAGCTGCTGCCAGCCACCATTCAAGCACAGATTACACCGTATCGAAAGCTCTACGATATCGGACTTCACGGACCGGATCTTCTATTTTACTATAAAGTATTTTCCAAGAACCCAATCAATCAAACCGGGTTTCTTATGCACCGGCAGCCTGCAGCCGTCTTTTTTCAGTCTGCCCAATCCGTCATGAAGACGATGACATCGCCCGACTCCGGTCTCGCCTATCTCTATGGCTTTATCTGCCACTTTGCACTAGACAGCTGCTGTCACCCCTATGTAGAAGATCAAGTGCGCAGCACCGGCATCACCCATAGCGAAATCGAAGCAGAATGGGATCGTGCCCTGATGGTTTTGGATGGTTATGACCCCATCACCTACCACCCAGCTCAACATTTGAAAAGCAATCCCTTGTCTGCCCAGACAATCGCTGCCTTTTTCCCCGAGATCGGTGAACGGCGCATCGCAGCCTCCATTACCTCCATGCGCTGCTGCTGCAACCTTCTGGTTGCACCCGGTCATTTCAAACGCAAGCTGATCTTCACCGTATTGAAGCTGACTCACAGCTATGATTCTATCCATAGTCTGGTGATCAACTATCTGCCAAATCCGGCCTGTCGGGATATCTGCACAGTCTTGGATTCCCACTATCAGGAGGCACTTCCAATCGCGGTCAGGCTGATCACCGGTTATGCTCCTTATCTTTTGGATCATCAGCCTCTCGATCCCGGATTTGATCGAACTTTCGGGGAAGAGTAGCGATGATCTTTTAAAAACTGCGAATTTTATCATGTTCCTCATCCAAGGTCGGAACGATCGACCGAATCACTGCATGATAGCTGTAGATATCATTAACCCGCACTTCTACCCGCTCCCCTATCTTGTGGTGAAAGATCGCCTTTCCGATCGGGGATTCTATACTGATTTGACCATTCATAGAATTCCCGCGGATTGAGGTTACCAGCCGGTATGTCTCTACCTCGTCATCCTCTTCCATATAGAGCTCCACGGTACTGTTCATACCGACTTCACCTTCTTTAAACTCATCGGTCACAATCTGAGCTGTTTTCAACAGCCTTTCCAGATAACGAATTCGGCTCTCATTCTGATTCTTATCTTTCTTGGCTGCATGGTACTCAAAATTTTCGCTCAAATCCCCATGAGCTCTGGCTTCTTTGACCGATTCCAAGGCCTCCTTACGCACCACCAGTTTTCGATGTTGGATTTCTTCCCGGATCTTCTTCATATCACTTTTTGTCAATTTCTCTACCATAAAGCCACCTCACATATCGCATACTTTTCAGAAAAGTATAACATAGTTCAGGCTAATTCCGCAACCACGGACTGTCCCGGCTCCAGTCGAATAT
>JAVXIV010000032.1:0-9542 GCA_036785645.1 Hungatella sp. | reverse complement strand
ACCCACGAAACTGCCTTGCAGGAGAGCAAGCAATACCTTCAAAATAGCTTAGCCGAAGGAAGTGTAAATACAATCAATGAAAAGCAGCCAATTCCATATAGGAATCAACTGCCCTTAATCAATCTCCACTAATTACAATGTATACTCCTCATACTTTCTCTCACAGGGATTTCCTTTGCAGAAATATATCTTTTCCTGTGTCAAATTCACAACCATCGAAAATACCGTACCAATCCTCAGCCCGACTGGCATTTTAAGATCGTCATGTCGACAGATACCGGAGGGGTACTCCACATGATCACTAAGTACATTCATAATATCCGTCTCTGATATTCCATTTTTCTTCTGCCGCAGCAACTTATCCGCTCTGCCCAGCCTAACAAAAGTATCAGGAAACTTTTGTTTTGTTGTATCCCGTCTTGGTGCAAGTGGAAGACGATTGCTGATAAAATGGTTTGTATGGACAATAATTCCATCTTGGGGATATAAGACATCAAATTCTTCATTCTCGATTTCAATATCAACACACTCCCCATTCTTATGCCCAATCATAAAATTAGCACAACACCCCAGATTCATCCTTGTTGCCGCAGTAATCGCTTCCGCAATACTTTCGCAATCCAATATCCCACGCATGGCAATATGAAGCGGCAGACCTTTCGGTGCCTGATTGGTCGATAATGCATTTAAGAATAAGCAGATACCGGCACTGTTGAAACCGGTTTTCCCAATAATACCAGCTTCTGTCACCATAAATATATCCGGTTTTCCATGTTGTTGCCTGACCTTAATCAAAACCATCGAAGCTTGCTGGCTGGTCTTCCAGTCCCAATTATGTGCCAGATAGGCATCCTGATTCGCTCCCGCTTCACTGCTGACTCCAATCGAGGTACAACCACCATCAGACTTATCAAACTCATTGCCCACAAATACCAGTTCACTTCTGCAATTAAGAGCCAGAATATCTTCAAACTCAAATCCGGAGCCATCAGAAACCCCTCTGATTTCCTCAAGATAATCAGGATTATAATCCCTGATAACATCAACAAAACGAGTTGACAGCTCCTTGGCCCGCTCCCACGTCAGACCAGAATAATCCATAAACATTTCCTCGTAACAGGCAATACTCCCGGCAATTTTCTCTTTGCAAAACTGTCCGTACTGATAACCAATTTCATAAGAAGTCCCACTGACTTCAATTAATGGGAAATTATCCATATCTACCTTCTCTTTCCAGCTTAAAAAGCTTTACTTAAAAGTTCCGCCATTCCTCCTGAGACAAAGAACGTGCCAAAAATAACCAACAAGGATACAAAAATGCCTTTCCAGCCTATCTTTAAAAAATCCCGCCAATCTCGTCCGACAATTACCCCTGCATATGCCAGTATTGGTGTCACAACTGCCATTAGCGATATTTGATTAGCCCAGTATACCACCACCTTGGAAACCGGTGAAAAAGGCATCGCCACGACCATTCCAATCAATGCAATATAGGCTACTGCCGGCAAATTCCCCGGAATAAAATGTTTAAGTGTCAACCCAGCCAGACTTATCGCCGTAAATATCAGCATTCCCGGCAGCGATTCAATAAAAGCACCGCCATAGCCAACAATATTACATGCAATGGACAACAGGGAGACAATTACAAAAGTCATAACCCAATCAAAAAATTCATTGCTAAAACTCACCTGCTTTTCCACTCAGACTACCTCCATCTTTTTTCTATTCATTGCTTTGTAGATTGCATTTCCAAGCGGTATCGTAACAAACAAGCCAAGGTAAACCGATATCGAAGAAGAAATTACATTGCTGATACTTGCAAAAGCAGTCAAAGTGTCTGGCTCAACAGTCGGTGCTGCGTCAATGATTCCAGCGAGTCCCGCCGTCATCATCGAGGCACTACCTGCACCAACCGCCATAGCTGCTGATTCTGGTGAAAAAATCCCCAAGCTCACAAATAGCGGTGGGATAATGCTCATAAAAATAGTTCCAAAAATCGTCCCAACAATATAACAAGTCATAACCCCTTTAAATTCTGCTGAATTTGGTCCAAACACATCTGAAATCAAAGCCACATTCGGCTCTCTGCTCATCGCATGAGTCATGCCGATCGCCTCGCGCTTCATTCCCATCAGTATCGCGATTGGCAATGCTATCACTAGCGTTCCCACATTCCCTAAATTCTGCAGGATCAATACCGGTCCGGCACTAATAACCTGTTTTATCGAAGATCCACTTGTTATACCCAACTTAGCCATCAAAAATGCAACGCTTAGTGAGAGCATCGCCGCACCGATATCTGCCTGCTTTTTATCGACAAAACGAATCGGTTTAATCAGATAAACACCAAGTACAAGAATCATGGCATAAAGCAGCGGCAGAAATGTTATTGTAATGCCGCCTAACGGAATCCGGATAACTCCGATCCGTTCAGCTGCAATACAGCATGCCAGAATTGCAAGGTGGAATTTATAATCACTCCAGATTTTATCTTTCCACATAGTAATCCCCCTTCATTTTATCTTTTATTTGATTTTAGTATTGCAACTACCTCATCTCCTACCTGACCGGTTGACGCACTTCCACTCAAATCCGGGGTTAATACTTTCCGTTCCGTTAAAATCTGCTCTATGACATCAATCAGTTTCTTTCCCCAGTCATAATATCCGAAAAAATCTAGCATTTGACTGGCAGACCACACTGCTGCCAGTGGATTAGCCTTCCCCTGCCCGGCAATATCCGGTGCCGAACCATGGACAGGTTCAAACATCGACGGATATGTCCGTTCCGGATTCAGATTAGCGCCCGCTGCCAGGCCCATACCACCGGCAATTGCGGCACCAAGATCAGTTAAAATATCGCCAAACAAATTTGAAGTTACAACAATTTCAAAACGACCGGGATCTTTAACCATAAACATACTTGCAGCATCTACCATGTATGACCGGGTCACCACATCCGGATACTCACTTCCAATTTCATTGAAAATCTGATCCCAGAAAACCATTGAATAGTTTAAGGCATTTCCTTTGCTGATACTGGTCAGAGTTTTCTTCTGTTCCCGTGCCAGCTCATAAGCATAACGGATCACCCGCTCACAGCCATGTCGGGAAAACACGCTTTCCTGCAGGACCACTTCATTGGGCTTGTCTTTAAACAACCAGCTTCCACTTCCTGCATATTCTCCTTCGCTATTCTCACGGACAAATATCATATCAATATCTTTTCTGTCCACGTCCTTCAAAGGACATGGTGCACCTTCCAGAAGTTTAACCGGTCTTAGATTTACATACTGATCAAAACTTTTTCTGATTGTCAAAAGCAGGTCCCACAGAGAAATGTGGTCCGGCACCCCGGGATAACCAACCGCCCCCAGGAAAATCGCATCAAAGTCCTTCAGCTTATCAATTCCGTCTTCGTCCATCATTCTTCCGGTCTTCAGGTAATACTCACATCCCCAGGGGAAATATGTAAACTCAAAGCACAGTTCGCCGTCAAGTTCAGCAATCTGTTTTAAAACTTTCACCCCTTCTGCTACTACCTCTGGCCCGATACCATCACCTGCGATAACTGCAATCTTATGTCTCCTTGCCAAATAACACACCCCATTTCTTCTATATATTTCATAGATTAATGATAGCATAGGTTTATCCATAAGTAAAATACCGTTTTTTGATGCTCCCATAAGAATTTTTTATATCATATTCCGCCTAATTGCGTTTACTATTCACTGTATATTTTTCGGCAAAACTTAGAAATTTAGTGGCATCATTGAACATATGCTGATTTAACTTCCACACGAGCCCAATCTTAATATTGATTGGTTCATGCAGTGATATACCAACAATTCCCGGTACCGTTTCAGCGATATCACGAAACATAAAGCCGGCGGCAATCCCATCTGATATAAATTCCTTAATCGTGTAAAACTGGCTGGAATAATGAAGGATCTGAGGGCGGTATCCTGCCGCATTATATCGCTCCTTGATCACCTGATTCTGATAGAAACCATCATTGAACATGATCAGCGGTTCGTCCTTTATCATTTCGATTGTCACGGACTTGCAGTTAGCCAAAGGATGATTCACCGACACACAAAAAAGCGTCTCTGTCTGCGTCATTTCCATCATATTATATGAAGCTTCAGAAATCTGATTCAAGGGCACTATTGCGAAATCCAGCATACTTTCATTAAGCATCTCTAGCAAGTCTTTGCTTCCTCCTTCTCTGGAATTCAACATGATCTCCGGATATTTCTGCCGAAACTGCCGATACAGTTTTGGAAACAGAAAAGTCCCGATCATTGGCGGAATACCAAGATTAATCCGATTGCGCCGATTCCCCATATCACACATCATCTGCTGAAGTTCATCCGCATGTTCCAGCAAAGTCTGTGCTCGCTCATAAAAATATTTTCCTTCCTGTGTCAAAACAAATCCTTTACTATTACGTTGTAACAAAACCAACCCAAACTCATGCTCCAGTTCATGGATAGCCATGGAGATGGCCGGCTGCGACACATGAATCTCACGCGCCGCGGCCGATATATTTTTATGTTTACAGGCCGCACAGTAATATTGTAAGTGTTGTAACTTCATTTTTCCTCCCGAATTATTCTCTTAAGGTAAATCCAATGTTTAATTGTTACAATTGCAATATGTCTCCGATGACGTGATTCAATAATATTCCCTCTCCAATATGCACTAATACAGATGACATGTTTTTTATTCTCCCATTTGTTCACTATAGTTTAATATTGTAATTTATGGTTGTCAATAATAATGAAGATGCAACGATCATTCATAAAAGTTAAATGATTAAGTAAGTTAAAGACAAGGGTAGTTCTGTAAGATATAATAATTGGAAGGGTAATTTTACCCTTCCAATTATCATTGAATCCAATCACGCATGCTGCAGCTATCCTTTGGTGAAGTTCTCCTACTATACCACAAAATCAGTCGTCAGACTCTCCGCTTATATCTCCGTGATCACTACCATCTTGCCCGGAATGTTCCTCTGCACTCTCTAATTCGCTTTCTTGCTCCTCACTGCCAGCTTCCACAGCCGCTTCGCTTTCTTCTTTTACTCTTTCGCTTTCCTTTTCCGCTTGCTCACTGGCCGCTTCGCTTTCTTCTTTTGCTCTTTCACTTTCCTTTTTCGCTTGCTCACTGGCCGCTTCGCTTTCTTCTTTTGCTCTTTCACTTTCCTTTTCCGCTTGCTCACTGGCCGCTTCGCTTTCTTCTTTTGCTCTTTTGCTTTCCTTTTCCGCTTGCTCACTGGCCGCTTCGCGTTTTTCTTTTGCTCTTTTGCTTTCCTTCTCGGCACGCTCGGCGGCAGCTTCACGAAGCTCCCGAACATCATCATTGACTTCATTGACTTCATTGACTTCATCGGCTTCATCATCCCGCACATCTGCCGGTAGATTTTCCGCATCCTTGGATGGCTGCCATGCCGATTGGCTTGTTTCAGCATGAGGAGACTGCACTACAGATGCACCCGGACGTTTTATTCCATCCAAATGAAGCTCCTGCTCGTCTGCCAAGATCAATAATTCTTTAATACTCAAGAGCGCCAATTCTTTCATATCTAAATTTGGATTTTGTGCGAATAGATCTTTTATCATCTGCAATTTACCTTGCGAAATTCCATATTCGACCGCCTGAATCTCTTGTTGATCCGTGGGTGTCAAACTTTGGGAAACAACATCTGCTTTGATGTGAGTTGTCTTCAAAACTGCATCGATTTGATCAGAAATCTGCTCATTTAAGCGGCGGCTGTAATCAGCATCTCGATTGTAGACAGAAAGTAAAATCGTAGGTTCTGTTGAATTCGCAGACGCATTCTCAGAGAAATCATGAAAAAACGTTTCCAGCATCTCCTCCAATGCCCACCCTCGATAATGTCTCCCTTGCAATAGAATTTCTGCATCTGCGTTCATCGGTGTTACCCGCAGAATCTGTTCCTTGCGGTTCGTCATAATCTCAATACTGGGATTAATATCCAAAGCAATCATACAGTTGACCATGAGTGATTGACGAATCCAATATGATCCACCCAAAAGCGTGACACATAGCATAGAAAGTGCAAGTGCATTTCTCCATGCAGCGCATCTAATGTGAGATCCGGATGCCTGCGCCGTAATATAATCATGCTCTTTCATCGGAGTGATTGGGGCATCTGTAATCTCCTTAAAAGAGGGATGCGGCAATTGATTCACGGAGCGGTGAAGTGAATCTTCTATCTGGTATTTCATTGATCTCCCTCCTTAATCTGTAAATATTTTTTCATTTTTTTTAGAGAACGGTAATAACGTGATAACACCGTAGATAACGGCAATCCCAAATCAGAAGCAATCTCTCTATGGCAAATACCGGAAACTGCATGAAGAAATAAGATTTGTCGTTCATCCTCTGCAAGCACGGTTAAAGCACCCTCTAGAATCAAACGGTCTGTCGGATCCGTAACATAAGCAAATTGTGAATTATTTTCAATATCATAGCTTTCTATATCTGTATTCTGACTCTGCTTGCGCTGAAAATTATGAACTAAATTACGTGAAATTGTAAAAATCCATGCCATTGGTTTTCCTTGAGGCTGATACAGATGAGCCGACATTCTTATTTTTAAATAGGTTTCCTGAACGATATCCTGAGCATCATAGGGATTTTTAAGTAGCGAAAGTACATACGCATAAATACTGCGTTCTGTTATACAATAAAGTTCTTCAAAAGCACACCAATCTCCCTCTCCGATTTTTTGGAAGAGGTTTTCATCAATCTTTACATGGCTTTTGTAGCCGGAGGTTTCCTCGCCTCCCATCATCATAAAAAACAGCATATTGTCTTAACCTTTCCCTATGTTGTCATCTTTAGGAAGAAGGTCAAAGCAGATATGCTCTGACCTTCTTCCTAAACCGTTACATAATTTTGTCTTCCCGGATGAACCACTTATATGTTTACCCAATAACCTTTATCAATCCTCAGCATCATTTTGATCGTCTTGGTTTTCCTGAGCTTCTCTAACTTCTTCAGCTTCATCTTCTCTGGCTTCTTTAAGCTCTTCAGCTTCATCTTCCCTGGCTTCTTTAAGCTCTTCAGCTTCATCTTCCCTGGCTTCCCTAGCTTCTTTTTCTTTATCTTCCTTCTCTTCCCTAGCTTCTTTTTCTTTATCTTCTTTCTCTTCTCTAGCGTCTTTCTCTTTATCTTCTTTCTCTTCTCTAGCGTCTTTCTCTTTTTCTTCTTTCTCTTCTTTAATATCGTTTTTATCATCCTTGTCATCTAGGATATCATCAAGAATGTCATCGGCGCTTTTTTGCCCCTCTGCCGGAACAATCTGATCCCAAGTATCATCAAAACGCTCCATCAGATTTTTCAAATCTATCTTATTTTCTGCTGCGTAATCCAACAGACCGCGAACGCTCATCTTCGAATATGCTTCTGTCGTCAAACTGCCGCCCAACATTTCCAGTTCTTTGATCACTGCCATTTTCCCGGTTGAAATATGATATTTATTTGCCTCTTCTGTAAGATGTGTTTTATCAGCGATCTTTTGATGAAAGACATCCAGTTCTCCATGGCAGGCTTCTATATAAGATTGGATGCTGCTGTTTACTTTCCGGATGGTTTCAGAAGGTACTTGGGCATCATTGGAAGAAACCAGAATCTTATTTTCTTTTGCCGTCTCCATATAACCATCTAAAATCAAGCGATTGACTAAATCTTCTACAACTGTCTCCACATCTTGACTTGCAAATTTATAATCCTTTAATAACTCTTTCGCTTCTTGATTCACCGCTTTGACAGCAGTCACCTGGTTTAAATGATTGATCTCTACTTCAATGCTAGGAGTAGTACCCGGACCAACCGTTCCTGCCGGCATTCCATAAGCTCCGAAAGCCATACTTGCGCACATTACCATTGACACACCCGTTGTGAATAATACTCTGGTCTGTTGAAACATGTTCTTTTTCATAATATCTCTCCTTTTCGAATTTTATTTTGTGAATTTGCTGTTTTCACTGATATAACAAATGAGAGAGATGTTTTATCGCAAATAAATTGCCAAAATTTTCCAAATCATAAAAATTACAAACCTTTCTTATAGTATACAATAAACGTCTTACAATTTCTATCTATTTTAGGGCTTACAAAATATTGATTCATGTTCCTGCGGATTATCACATATATTACCCATTGTCAAAATCTGCTGCAAAAATTTTCTATTTATAAGCGGAGCATCTTCTTGATAATCATGATTTAATAAGTATTCAAAACATTTTAAAAGATTATCTACGCATGGCGTGGATACCTTATATTCTTTTCCAAGAAGTGCAATTGGAACAATTCCAAAGGGTAAGTCTTCTGTAAGATAGCGATGATTCAAGGTTGTAGCACCTTTCCCGGAAAGATATGATTTATTGTTTTTTATGACATCATAAAGTCCCTCATACATCCGGTACTCCGCCGGGCACCCCTATCTGCAAACGCATGGATTCCTGCGAAGGCATGAACCAACCTCAAATTTGCTTCACCAATCCTCGGTCATTTCTTGTCTTCCAATGAAGAACAATATATGGAAAAGTCCCCTGAAATGCAAGCATTCCAAGGGACTTTTCCATATATTGTTCTTCGCAGTAATCCTTGCCGTTTTGTGAACTTAGAATGCCCTAAACACACCATTTTAAGGTGTATTGTCAGTTACGTGTTACTTACTCGCAGATTCTTATATATGCGTATACCGTTTTCTAATAATATATTATGCTATCCTTTCCTTCGCAAACGGTAATTCATATAATGTATCCGGGTCAATATCTAAACATGTTGTATTATCACAGTTTTTGCTGATATCCCATGCAAGTGTATCATTCATGACAGTGCAAGTATCCATAAAAACTTGGATATCTTTTAATGGTCTAAATATTTCTTTTACTATCATGTTACTCATGTCATAGCAAACGATTTTACCGTCTTCAAAATATACATATACAGAATAGTTTTTCATTGGTATTACTTGGACGACTTTCGGGAACATAACAATCACCTCACTTTTAAACTAATGGATTGATTCGATTCAATGGTTTTCCATCCTTTGATAATTCCCAGTTTTGCATCAATTCATCTTGATGTAAAACACACCATGCTAAAATCAATTTCAGTTGTCGTGATGGCAGGGCACCTTTTATACATCTCGCTTCGTCAATTTCAATAATTGCCTTATTCTCATTATATTCTGCATGGAAATGCGGCGGATTATGGTCATCATAATAACATGGTAACTCTGATTCCGTAAAACAACGATATCTCTGGCACTATATTTACCTCCTCATTTCTTTCGTCAGCGTATAGCGTTAACAATACATAGCATTTATAATATAAGTGTAACACAACTATCATCAAAAAAAACCCACAAATATGATATTTGTGGGTTTTCCATACAATAAAATATGCAAGTGCAGGAATTCCTGCAAGCGCTTGGATTCCTGCGAAGACATGAACCAACCTCAAATTTGCTTCACCAATCCTCGGTCATTTCTTGTCTTCCAA
>JAVXIV010000031.1:0-13239 GCA_036785645.1 Hungatella sp. | reverse complement strand
TTCCGGTTCCATTATCCATGATATAAATGCAGTTTTGAATCTGACTGTAGTATAAGAAAATCGTCCTGGCATCTGCATCATATGCATTTTTTACAAGTTCAAGAATCGCGCCCTCCAATTTTGATACATTTTCCCGCCCAATCAGCCGAGCAGTATATGCGTCAACATCAAATCCTATCTCTCGTTCATTTCTGATCATTCCAATCTCCCACTTCTGTATAGTCGCTTGCTTTATTTCAATGAAACAACCGGTTTACCGCGCTGAAGATTCCCCGCACGGAGGCTCTGGTGATGTTGGAGCTGATGCCGACACCATAGGTCACGCGGCCGGTTCTTACATCCATCAGATGAATATAGGAAGCCGCCTTCGCTCCGGAACCGGAACCCAACGCATGTTCGTTGTAGTCCAGAACACGAATCTCAATATTCAGTGCCTTCTCAAGTCCCTTTTGAACTGCATCGATGGGGCCGTTGCCGATACCTTCAAAGGATTTCTCTATGCCATGATCGGTGTAGCAGACTTTGGCCAGCGTGGCAAAGTCGCCGCCTTCGATCTCGGTATCGTTGATCTGGCATTTGCGGAAATGAATAGGTTCCTTGCGATCTGCATAATTCTTGCGGAATTCGTCCATAATCTGCTCCGGTGCCACTTCACCCTGCACTTCTGCAATCTTCTGAATCACATCTGCAAATTCTTTGTGCATACCCTTGGGCAGCTTAAAGCCATAGAATGTATCCATGACAAACGCTACGCCGCCTTTGCCGGACTGACTGTTGATCCGAACGATTGGCTCATACTGTCTGCCGATATCGCTGGGATCGATTGGCAGATACGGAACCTGCCAGATATCACTAAGACCGTCCTGCATGGCCTGCATCCCTTTATTGATGGCATCTTGATGAGAGCCCGAAAATGCCGTAAATACCAATTGTCCGGCATATGGATGTCTGGGATGGATCGGCATCTTGGTACAGCTTTCATAGACCTCACTGATCTCGCGGATATTCTCAATGGATAATTCCGGATTGATTCCTTGAGAGAACATATTGTAAGCAATGTTTAAGATATCGACATTGCCCGTTCGTTCTCCATTGCCAAACAGAGTTCCCTCTACCCGATCGGCTCCGGACAACAGTGCAAGCTCGGTTGCCGCCACACCGGTTCCGCGGTCATTGTGCGGATGAACGCTCAAAATGATGCTCTCTCGGTTCTGAAAATGACGATTCATCCACTCAATCTGATCTGCATAGACATTGGGTGTGGTCATCTCTACCGTAGACGGCAAATTGACAATCAGCCTTTTCTTCGAGGTTGCTTCCCAAGTTTCCTGAACCGCCGTACAGATATCCAACGCGAAGTGCAGCTCGGTACCGGTAAAGCTCTCCGGTGAATATTCCAAAAAGACTTCTCCGGCAAATTCCGCTGCATACTGCTTCACTAGATTGGTGCCCTCGATCGCAATGGCCTTGATCTCTTCCATATCTTTGTGGAATACCACTTCGCGCTGCAGCGTTGAGGTAGAATTGTAGATATGCACAATTGCTTTCTTTACACCCTCAATTGCCTCAAAAGTTCTCTTGATCAAATGTTCACGGCATTGTACCAAAACCTGAATCACCACGTCATCCGGAATCAATCTGCGATCCACTAACTGCCTTAAAAAATCAAATTCAATCTGAGAAGCTGCCGGAAATCCGATTTCAATCTCTTTAAATCCCAGCTTCACCAGAAGATTGAACATCTCAATCTTCTCTTCTACTACCATGGGCTCTACCAATGCCTGATTGCCGTCGCGCAGATCCACGCTGCACCAAATCGGCGCCTTGCGGATCTCCTTGTCCGGCCAGGTTCTCTCGGGAAATTTGATCACGGGAACTCTCTGATATCTCTTATAATTTAACATAATCTTCTCCTCCTATTTTATCGTTTTAATTCGCGGTGCGTTTTTCCATCTGCTCTGCATTGACACTGTAAGATATCGCTGTATCGCGGGTAATGGTGCCTTCTTTGTATAGCTTTAGGAGACTGGCATCCATCGAAAGCATACCTTCTCCTTTCGAAGTAGCGATCACCCCATCAATCTGATGAATCTTCGATTCGCGAATCATATTACGAATCGCCGAATTGAGAAACATGATCTCAAATACCGGGCAGATCGTTCCATCTACAGTCGGCACTAACTGCTGGGAAATGACCGTCTGCAATACCATCGACAGCTGCACCCGAATCTGATGCTGCTGTTCGGGTGGAAAATTATCAATGATGCGGTCAATCGTATTGGCAGCTCCCACGGTATGCAGGGTTGTAATCAGCAGATGCCCCGTCTCCGCCGCCGTCATAGCCGTTCGAATCGTCTCGTAATCCCGCATCTCACCCAGTAAAATCACATCCGGTGCTTCCCGAAGTGCCGCACGCAAGCCGGAAACGTAGTTTTCCGTATCGGTTGTGATCTCCCTCTGTGTGACGATGCTCTTCTTATGACGGTGCAGATATTCGATCGGATCTTCCAGTGTTACCACATGCTTATTCTTCGTTCGGTTGATTTCATCAATGATGCAGGCAAGTGTTGTACTTTTGCCACTGCCCGCCGGTCCTGTCACCAGTACAAAACCGCGATTGAGCTGTGCCACATTGATAATAGACTGCGGAATATGCAGTTCATGATAATCGGGCAGTTGAAAATTCACAACACGGATCACCCCCGCCAAAGATCCTCTTTGGCGAAATATATTGGCACGAAAGCGCGCCACCCCAGGCAATGCGAACGAAAAATCATCATCTCCGCTATGCTCTAGCTTCTCCATGGAGCGGCCACTTGCCAGTTCATAAATATCTGCAATAATCTGATTCATCTCCTGCGGAAGAATTCGTTCCTCTCCTTGCTGCAGGATCTGACCTGCGATGCGGTATGCCGGCGGAATTCCCGGTATCAGGAAGATATCCGCTGTCTTCTGCTCCACTGCATTACTCAATAATTCTCTCGCATTCATCGGCTGCTCCTCCCCTTCGCACTACTTCCCATCCCATACCGGTACGGTATCATTCATCTCGGTTTCATCCAGATTGATCATCTGCCAAGCTGCAATGCGATAGTCCAAAGACCGGGGATCTTCTCGTTCCAATCGAATGCGCAGAACCTGATTCGCTCTGACCGGAATATCAATTTCATCCGGAAGAGTACGGTCCGCTTCGCTCGCCTGACGCAAATACATCTCACCCTTGCTGTCGGCTTCATAATATTCCTGAACCGCTCTGGCATTCTTTTGAACCAGTTTCCAGTGACTCTGTGTGGTTTTTAAGGTAAGAAGTCCGAGAGAAGACAGACACATGACCATAAAAATCAAGATAAGAGATGGAATCCCAATACTGATCATGCGACGGCTTTTTTTGTCATCCACTCAAACCACCTCCCACCGTTTTTTCTGTCGGTGCAATCCCCATATAACGAGATACCGACAATTGATATAACATCTGACTCGTACCAAATACAGAAATATCTGCCTGTAACATCTCATCCTCTTCCGACACGGAAATCTCTGCCCAATAGACCGGGAGTTCTCCGGGAGGAAGCGGTTTCCAGGCTTTATCCCAGTCAATACGGTATAAGCCGGTTCCATCTGTCGTAGCATTCAGTATTTCCTGCAGTCCTTCTTCCCCATGGGCTTTCACCGTCTCGGCGATACTTTGCGCCATCATAATGCTGTGACCGGTATCCTCGGAGAGGCGCGAGATTTGATCTGATTTCACATAAACCTGAATACAGATTCCTGCGCACAGAATGAAAAAAAATACGACCACGATCATCTCCATGAGGGGCATCGCCCATCCGGAACTTTTCTGCTTACTCATAAGTTTCCCTTCCGCTTCGCATCGAGAGCAGTATGCTGCCGCCTTCAGAACCCGCAGTTTCAACGCGCAGCATATCTCCTTCTTCCGTCATACTGAGGCCTTCTTCCGCTACGATCGGCATGCCATCTGCCAACGCGAGTCCACTATCCGGTCTCATAAAAAGCTCCCGCACATACCCCTCGTAAGCATAGATCCAGGTGACATACCTCTGCCCTTCGATCTCTTGCTGAAGTTCCAGCACCGAAGTTCCTTCCACATCAATCAGATTCACCATGCCATCGGCATCACTCTGTCGTATTTTATTGGCAATATATCCCAGAGATACACTGCCCGCATAGAGACGTTCACTTCTGACATTCACATTTTCATAAACCTTTGCACCAATCAAAATGGTGAAAAATACGCTCATGACAAATACCATAAATAATAATATAACAAAAAGGGCACTTATCGTCCCCTTTTGATTCTCGGTTTTTTGCAGCATACGGCACACTCCTTCGGCTATTCTTCTAGTTCCAGCACCGTGATATCCGGCATGATATTGGATGCAAAGCCGGTATAAATCACGCTGTAACGAGACTGATCGATGACGATTCCATAATGATCTTCCAAATAAGTAATATTGGGCGGATAACGTCCCTCAATAGAATAGCATAAAACCGTAGCCTTGGTAACTGCCTCTTCGAGAACCACTAGGCTCTCTTCATGGGTTCTCTTCGAAAAGCTTCCCGATAGCGCTGTCAAAAGCGCCAATGCCATGCACAATATCAATGCCGGCATCACATACCGTATTCCAATACCGCGATCCTTCTTATGCTTCATTATCATCATCTTCTATCACCCTACTGCGGAAAGTACACCCAAAAGTGGAAAGACCACCGATAGCAATACGGTTCCTACCGCCACTGCCAAGACCGCCACCACTGCAGGTTCAAATCTGGCAATCATGTGATCAATCGCCTCATCTGCTTGTTGATCGTAATCATTGGCAATCTCTTCCATGATCATATCCGGATGTCCGCTGCGAATTCCGACCTTCAACATCTGAAGGTGAAAACCGCTGTAAAGTCCGGTGCTCTTGAGTGTCTCATAATAGCCGTCGCTCTGTTCCAAGTCTCCTACTGCATGCTGTAGCTTTGTTTTCATGGCACCATCTGCCAGTAAGCCTTCTGCCAGTGTAAAACCTTTCTCCCATTCCAATCCGCTGCGCCACGTAAGTGCCAAAGCTGAGCTAAACCTTCTCTTGGAAATCAGCGCTGAAACCTTGCTGTGGTCTTGAATAACATGCAAAATTTTGTCCATCAGCGCAATCTTCTTGCCGGATTGTGATGCTAAATACAAAAATCCCATAAGCAACAGCAATACACCGCAAAGAATGAGCAAAATCACGCTGCATACTCCGCCAATGCGCATAGCCGCCTGCGCAAAATTCGGGATCACTGCACCCAATTGTGCATATACCTCCACAAAGATGGGCATGACCTTGGTAAACAATACCGTCAGCATCACCAAAAGCATAACAATCATCACAGAGGGGTAGGTCATCGCATCTTTGATGTTCTTCCAGATCCGATGTTCTTTTGCATAGTAATCTGCTAGGGATTTCATGATGGTATCCAAAGTACCGGTCTCACCGCCCAGCTGTGATAAGCGCACTACATAATCCGGATAACCCCCAACCTCTTCTAAGGCTGCATAGAGTGGTTTTCCGTCTTCTATCAGCTTGGATAGTTGATTCAGCATCTTTTGCTCCAGCGGATTATCGCTGTCTTCTGCCATAATGGAAAAGCCTTCATCCAATGGCACTCCGGTTCCTAAAAGCAGGGATATCTGTAAACAGAAGGCCGACAGCTCCTGCCTTGAATATTTCTTTAATCGATCGTTATCCATAATGCCTCTCATTCTCGTTCTAAATCAATAAGTATACTTAGCCTGATAATTGGCTCCATCGCCAATATACGTCTTGACCTGCTCGCTTTGATTCCCGCCGGCAGCAAAAGTCGGATCCATCAATTTCCAATCCTTCCCATCAAAATAAATAGCATTATCAACCCAGCCAATATTGTCTAAATATACGTTGATCCAAGCATGATACAATCCGCCTCCGGTGTAGCCGACCACTAGTTTAGCCGGGATGTTTTGTGCACGCAGCATCGCCGCCATCACTGCCGCATAGTCAAAACAAATGCCTTTCTTCTCCGCCAAAACCGTATCCACATTGGGCAAATATCCACTGCTTACATTGGCTGCCTTAACGGTATCATAGGTAATGTTCTGAATCACATAGTTATAAACACCGGACAAAATCCCAATCTGATCGGTTGCCGCACCGGCCAGCTCATTGCTTTTCTTCACCACCGCACTGCCATCGCTGAAATTCACATATTGATTGGGGTAGAGAAACGGCAGATGTGCATCGGGGATCTTAGCATCAACTGTTTTGCTAAAAATAGGCATGTATTGATTGCCGGATACTTGCTCAAAGACCACGATGGCATAAGTGCCATCACCCTGTGTCAGCGGGAATACTTCATAAGCCGATCTGGCATTTAAGTTATAAGTATAAGTATCCGAGCTTCCTTTCCGGGTAATCTGTACTTTGATCTTAGATGCATTGCCACTGTATTGCAGCATCACATATCCTTGTGATGTATTGGATGCATCCAGTGTCACTCCTGCTTGATTGTAGGTCACGGTTCCGGAAGCACTCGGAACCAGCGTCGCTGCGGATGCCGGTTTGGAACAACATAGTAAGCACCCAAACAGCATCACGGTCACAGCCCTCAAAGATCTTCTTATCTTCATGTTCTTCTCCTCTTAATTGCAATGCCCCTTCGCCTTCATCACACAAATCACCTGTTCCACATATTTCTCGCAAAGCTCCCGGCTCGCGGCTTCTACCATCACACGCACAACCGGTTCCGTACCGGACTGGCGAAGCAAAATCCGCCCCTCATCGCCCAGTGCTTTCGCCACCTCGTCCACGGCAGCTCTCACATCTGCATCATCCTGTGCAGCCGCCTTGTCTTGCACCTTCACGTTCTTTAACACCTGTGGAAATATCTCCACCTCGGATACCAATTTCGCCAGTGTCTGTTTCTTCTCCAATATCACTTCCATCACCTTTAGGGAGGTCAGAATTCCATCCCCCGTGGTTGCATGTTTGCTAAAGATGATATGTCCGGACTGTTCTCCGCCCAGACAGTTTCCCTGCACAGACATGTTCTCATACACATATTTATCACCCACTGCCGTCTTTTCATAAGCAATTCCTTCGCGGTCAAAGGCTTTATATAAACCAAAGTTGGACATAATCGTAGTAACGACCGTCTTGTTAAACAAGGTTCCCTGTTCTTTCATGTACTTCCCACAGATATAGAGAATTCCGTCTCCGTCTACGACATGCCCCTCTCCATCCACTGCGATGCAGCGGTCTGCATCTCCATCATAAGCAAAACCTACATCTAGCTGATGTTCTTTCACATATTGCTGCAGCACATGAATATGAGTCGAACCGCAGTCGGTGTTGATATTCAAACCATTGGGATCGTTATGGATGACATGAGTCTCTGCACCCAAAGCATCAAATACGTTCTTCGCGATCGAAGATGCACTGCCGTTGGCGCAATCCAACCCCACCCGCATATTTTTAAACGAACGCGTCGCAATGGAAATCAAATATCCAATATAGCGATTGCGGCCGGCCGCAAAATCAATCGTACGTCCAATTCCATCTTTCTTCGCCAACGGAATCTCGCTGATCTCACCATCCAAATAACGTTCAATCTCAGTGATCACGCTTTCCTCCAGTTTCTCGCCTTTTTCATTGATCACCTTGATTCCGTTGTCATAGTATGGATTATGACTGGCTGATATCATGATTCCACAATCAAATTCTTCCGTGCGCACCACATAAGACACGCTAGGTGTCGTTGTGACATGCAGCAGATACGCATCGGCTCCCGAAGCAGTCAGTCCGGCCACCAGCGAATATTCAAACATATAGCTGCTGCGTCTGGTATCTTTGCCAATCACAATACGGCAGCGGCAGTCCGGATTCTTCTGTCCATAATACCATCCCAAGAAGCGTCCAACCCGAAATGCGTGTTCTACTGTCAAGTCTACATTGGCTTCGCCTCGAAACCCATCTGTTCCAAAATACTTTCCCATATGTTATGCCTTCCTTTATGTCATTGATTATTTAGTAATATAGCATATTCCATGAGATTTTTCAACTAATGTAACAAATCCCCGGATTCGCTGCCGCCGGATTCTCAGACCTTGCAGCATGCATCCTCTGCCCAAGCTTTTACCGTCTCCACCGACACCTGCGCATATCGGGCTATCTTTTCATATGGTTCATGATTTTTCAGCATCTCCATGGCCATCTTCTTCATGCCCTGTTCCATGCCTCGTTCCATGCCTCGTTCCATGCCTCGTTCCATGCCTCGTTCCATGCCTTTACCTTCTGCATAATCCAATAATTTACACATACTGATCTCAACCCCTTTCTCTTGTTCTTCCAATAATGGTTTCTTATATTCCTGATAACGCTTATCACTGGTAAATGTTGCAAAGAAATCGAGCATTGCTTCTACATGCTTAAATGCTCTCTCATCTTTCAGAAATGCCACCTCATCACCTTCTCTGGCTGCGCAAAAGTAGTCCGCAACAATACGAAAATCAGACGTAAATTGCTTGCGTACCTCTTCGGTCAGAAATGCCACCTCAATCACATTCAGTTTGGCATCCGTCAAAAGACCCGGTATATATTTGCCATAAGGAATCTCATCCAGGGCTAAGGCTTCCACGATCGTTTTGGGAGCATTCCAATGCTCCATTCCAAAGTGCAGCACTAAGGTAAATACCGGATAATGTGATAAATCCCCGGATTCGCTGCCGCCGGATTCTCAGACCTTGCAGCATGCATCCTCTGCCCAAGCTTTTACCGTCTCCACCGACACCTGCGCATATCGGGCTATCTTTTCATATGGTTCATGATTTTTCAGCATCTCCATGGCCATCTTCTTCATGCCCTGTTCCATGCCTCGTTCCATGCCTCGTTCCATGCCTCGTTCCATGCCTCGTTCCATGCCTTTACCTTCTGCATAATCCAATAATTTACACATACTGATCTCAACCCCTTTCTCTTGTTCTTCCAATAATGGTTTCTTATATTCCTGATAACGCTTATCACTGGTAAATGTTGCAAAGAAATCGAGCATTGCTTCTACATGCTTAAATGCTCTCTCATCTTTCAGAAATGCCACCTCATCACCTTCTCTGGCTGCGCAAAAGTAGTCCGCAACAATACGAAAATCAGACGTAAATTGCTTGCGTACCTCTTCGGTCAGAAATGCCACCTCAATCACATTCAGTTTGGCATCCGTCAAAAGACCCGGTATATATTTGCCATAAGGAATCTCATCCAGGGCTAAGGCTTCCACGATCGTTTTGGGAGCATTCCAATGCTCCATTCCAAAGTGCAGCACTAAGGTAAATACCGGATAATGACGATCCTCTCTGCTATCTATCTGATTTTGATAAGAAACCGCATCATATTTCATCACGCGAAATACCATCTCGCGATTTACTGTGCTCTGGTTTTCTAGACCAATGACTGAAAACGTTGTTTTTTCATCCCTGTCATACTTCAATACGTCCCGAATCTGCTGCCGCAATTCTTCCTGTTCGTCTTTGTAGATCGATTCCGTCGGTCCCGGAAGAATATTCTCCTCCTGCAGCAATCGCTCTCCTTGGAAAGCTAACACATTCACAATATCTGCGAATACATCCTCATAGTCTTCCAGCAATTTCTCACTGTGGTCTTTTGCCCCCATAGTTCTCACTCCTCTGTTGGTTCCACCGCAACCCATCGGTTTGCTAATTCCAATTCATGATATAAGCTCAAGCGCTTCATCGTCTTTTCGTAGATCTCCATGCTCATAATCACCATATCACCATACCCATTCTTGGTAACATAAATCGGTTCCTGGGCCGTGCGGCACATCTCCGAGATCTCTGCTGTATTTTTCAGCTCCTTAATCGGTATAATCTGTGGCATAACTGCCTCCATTCTATGCGTGTCTTTTCACATCAAGTACTTATTATGGTCTAATTGTACCATGATTGCGCTCTGTTTTCAAGTAAAATGTCTTTCACCGCCCTATTCCTTCACCTCCACCGCATACACGAGAGTACGGGCATCATCGACCTCATAGCTGCACGTCACCAGCGTATAGAGGGACTGAATGGGTTCCTCCGGAATTTCCGCAAAAGGACAGGGTTCCAGCATCGTTTTCACAAAAGCATCATAAGACTCGGCTGTCTTGAACCGCGTCTTGCGCACAATTGGCTCTGCCTTGGCATAATAGCAGGAAACTGCTTTGAGGTGAATGGTACGCTCTGGGGTGTAAAGTTCAAAATATTGGTGCGCCTTAAAATATTCCTCGTCCTTAAACCGCACCAGATCCTTGAACATAGAACCATTCTTCATGTTATGACCATATAAAATATTGTTGGCTCCCAAGAGATCCTTTTGGCTTTCAAAATCCAAAAATACCGTTCCTGATACGCTATCTTTTCCCTCGAAACTCGTATGCAAATAAGTCTCATTGTTGTCGGTCTGCACAATCGGGTAATCGATATTGGTGTCCGGCACACGAATCCAGCCCACAACATCCGGATTGATTTTGACCAATTCTGCAAAGTCAATTGGGGAATGATAGGGTAATGTCTCCGGTTGGGTTGTCTCTGCTGTACTCTGCGTTTCCGCTTCCGGTTCCATTGCGATTGATGCCTCCGTCGTCTGTCGGGCCAGTTCTGCCAATCGCTCATACTCCTCTGCCGCATGCCGATCTGCCAGATATCCCCGCACCGTCATGATCCCACTGATCAAAAGCACCAGAGCCAGAAATCCCGGGATCAGATAACGTCGGTGCTTGAATCCGCCTGGAATCCGCCCAGATGCCTCATTCCGCTCGTTCTGTTCATTCCGCTCATTCTGCTCGTTCTGCTCGTTCTGCTCATTCTGTTCGTTCTGTTCGTTCTGCTCGTTCTGCTCGTTCTGCTCGTTCTGCTCGTTCTGCTCGTTCTGCTCCATATACACTCCTTCTTGAAATCCATGATAAGGGAATCGGCTCATCCTGTCAACATTCTATCACATATCACACCACCATAATGGGGGTACCGCCGGTAAACCGGCGGCACCCCCGCATCATGTCTTGCTTATTCTCGGCGATTCTTGTTGCTTCTTACTTATTCTTGATTATCTTCTTTTTTCTTGCCCACCATTGCATAGGCTGCCAAGAGCAGTCCCGATAGGAGCATCATCCATGCGGATGTCGCTACCCCATTTCCGGTCTTGGGCAGTCCGGCTAGCGGAACTTCTCCGTCATCAATCGTCGTCAGGTTATTCATGTTCATGCCATCTCCGACTCCGCTGCCCGGAAAACTTGCTAACGGTATATCCTCCGGTAAAATCGTTGTGGTCCGGTCTCCGGGACCTCCCGGCTGGTAGCCATTGTTATTGCCGCCATTTTCACCGCCATTGTTACCGCCATCTCCATCATCGCCGCCGGAATCGCGAGCCGGAGTAACCGTCAAACTGCCATTGACATAAGTGATCTTGTAGTTTTCAGCCATGTCTTTGCCTGCACTTAGTATCGTCGCACCGCTTGGTACATTGGCGCTGGTTCCGACTTTGTTCTGAGAACCGATTACCGTTACACCGGTGAGCGTTTGGTTGTTGGCCAAGGTGCCTGCGGTAATCGATACATTGGTGTTCACCAAATCGGTGCCGTCATAGACTTTGCTTGCGCTGGCTGCCGTGATGGTAATCTCACGTGGAACAACCGTTACCGTTCCGGCAGCAGTGGCTGTTTCTGCATAGTTTGTATGTGTTGCCTTCACGTAGACCGTATAAGTTCCGACTGCAGTAAAGGTTGGTACGTTTTCACGAAAGGTTACATTGTCTATAGAGTAATGTAATGTGGATCCCTTTTGCAGTGCTTTCGCGGATTGAAGTCCGTATGCCTTGCCATCGTAAGTAACTGTCCGGCTCTCGACATTGACCCCATTCGTATCAACTGCTGCAATATCCAGTTTACCCGGTTTAATGGTTACCGTATAATTCGGGTTTTCAGAATAGGTGACCGTTAATGCAATCTGATCTCCAACATTCGTCTTGCCCTCATCTCCGGCTGCTCTTACATAGTGAATCGTTCCTAAATCATTTTCATTGATCAGAGCATCTGCCGCACCGGTAAATTTCGGATCGTCCGCTCCATAGTTTTTAGTCTTGTTATCTACCGTAATGGTGACCGGTTTCGGTGTGATTCTGACCGTTCCGGGAAGTTTTACCCAATCATAATTCGGGTTTTCTACTCGAACCAGAACCGGAATCGAACCCTTGGTTACATCGGTATAATCGGTTAATGTCTCGCTCCAAGTTGTTCCACCATCATAACTATAGAAAAGGGTGTCATCGGCTAAGAGATTGGTCACTTTGATTGTATGTGCTTTCGCATCATATACACCATCATAATTCTCTACCGCTGCTTGTGCATCCGCAGGACGCGCTGTCGATATGATCGTCAATTTGCCCGGCACTACTGTTACATCATAGTTCACATTGGTAGTGTAGGTAGCAATCAGTTCGATGACATCGCCCACATTTTGACGCGTGGTATGCTCCAAGTTTCTGGCATACTCAACGGTTCCTAAATCGGTAGCCTTTACCAAAGCCGGTTTTCCGATACTGCCGCTGAATTTGGGGTCTGCCGCTCTATAGTTCTTAGTTTTGTTATCTACCGTGATCGTCACCGGTCTCTTATCGATGATGACATCGGCGCTTACCGCTTTGGTCTCCTCATAGTTTGGATTGGTTGCCTTCACATAAACCGTATAAGTTCCGGCTTCGGTAAAGGTTGGTACGCTTGTAGTAAAATCGATGCCATTGGTTGAATAATGTAAGGTGGATCCGTCTTTCAATGCTTTCGCCGATTGAAGTCCGTATGCCTTGCCATCATAAGTTACACGCGCTCCGTTGACATTGACTCCGTTCTCATTGGTTGCTAAGATGGTCAGATGACCCGGCTCTACCGTTACATCATAGTTCACATTGGTAGTGTAGGTGGCAATCAGTTCGATGACATCGCCCACATTTTGACGCGTGGTATGCTCCAGGTTTCTGGCATACTCAACGGTTCCTAAATCGGTTTCTTTTACCGGATTCCCGATGCTGCCTGTAAAGGTCGGATCGTCCGCTCCATAGTTTTTAGTCTTGTTATCTACCGTAATAGTAACCGGTCTCGGTGTGATTCTGACTGTTCCCGGAAGTTTTACCCAATCATAATTCGGGTTTTCTACTCGAACCAGAACCGGAATCG
>JAVXIV010000030.1:5511-13959 GCA_036785645.1 Hungatella sp. | reverse complement strand
AGCTTATCTCTCTTTATGAGATTTGGGAAAGTTTAGCCCAATAACTATCCGGAAAGAAGAACACTTATGAATAAAAAACGAATTGGAGCTATCGTCATCTTAGTATTGATTGCACTACTCTATATTGCCACGCTGGTACTGTCTTTCTTAGACAGTCCTTTCGCCAGAGACTGCTTGATGGCAGCGCTCTTTTGCACCGTCGTACTGCCGGTTGTCGCCTATGCCTATCTGCTGATCGACAAGAATCGCAAAGATCGCACATAAAGCATCATACGGTCTGTTTTTGCAGCACAAAAGCAGACTCCGCGCTAATCACACGCGAAGCATGCGATATCCCACTCCTACATGGGTCTGAATATATTGCGGTGCAGAACCCTCCGGTTCGATTTTCTTGCGAAGAGTGGCCATAAATACGCGCAGAGATGCAACGTCATTATCCCATGCACTGCCCCAGATCTCGCGTGTAAGAAACGTATGGGTCAGCACTTTTCCCACATTTTTGGAGAGCAAGCACAAAAGCTTATATTCAATGGGAGTCAGATGAAGTTCTTTCCCACTCATATAGGCACAGCCTGCGGCATAGTCAATCTTTAATTCTCCATTGATGAAGACCGAGCTTTCGGTAGTTTCATTATTTTGTGAATAGTTTAATCTGCGAAAAGTCACGCGTAGTCTCGCCAGAAGTTCCTCTACGGAAAATGGTTTCGTCAAATAATCATCCGCCCCTGCATCCAATGCATCGATCTTGTCGGTGTCTTCGCTTCTGGCACTGATGACAATGATGGGCATCTGGGACCAGGAACGGATCTTCCTGATGACCTCCACACCGTCCATATCCGGAAGTCCCAAATCCAAAAGTACCACGCCCGGATTGTGAGAGACTGCCTCTAGAATTGCGGTCTCCCCATTGGGTGCGGTGTGATATTTATAATCATGGGTTTCCAGAGTTGTTGCAATTAAGTTTCTGACCGCCGAGTCATCCTCGACAACCAAAATCAATGGTTTATTCATGTAATATGACCTCCTCTGCCTGCAGTGTAAATGAAAATATCGTTCCTTGTGGTCGGTTATCTCTCACTAAGATGGTTCCATCATGCGCCGTAATGATGGATTTGCACAGTGCCAGTCCCAGTCCCAGGCTTCTGCGGCTGTCTACGATTTTTGTGTTTGTGGTGTAAAACATATCAAAGATCTTCTCCTTTTCTTCATCGGGGATCCCCTCTCCGTTGTCCGCAATCTCCACTACAATCTTCCCCTTTTTCTTCATGGTACTGATCACAATTTCAGAATCTTTGGGTGTGTATTTGATGGCATTGTCTACAATATTGATGATGACCTGCACAATCAGTCTGGCATCCATCTGGGCAATCATAAAATCCTTGGCCGGGATCACCTTGATGATATGTTCCACGCTCTTTCGGTCAATATGCTGCAGTGCCTCCGTCAAGACTTCGTCCATCAGCTCTGCGGACTTTTTAAGATTCATAGAGCCATCTTCAATTCGGGTCACGGAAAGCAGATTTTCTACTAAATTGATCAGCCACAGGGAATCGTCGTAAATATCGCCATAGATCTGTTTCTTCTTCACCGGATCAATCATCTCGTCACTGGCCAGCAAGATCCCGGCATTGCCCGATATCGAGGTGAGCGGTGTTCTTAAATCATGGGAAATGGAGCGCAGCAAATTGGATCGAAGCTGCTCATTCTTGGCTAGAATAGCCGCCTGTTCCCGTTCGCTGATGGCCTGTTCATTCTCCAGTGCCAGTGCGCATTCACCCAAAACCGAAAGCATAATACTCTTCTCAAACGCATCCGGCGGACCATTCTCCACGGTGACCCCTACGACGCCATATACGGTTTCATTCACTCGCACTGCCAGATACAGACATTTCGCACTGCAAAGTGTATTGGTGGTGGCACCTGCATGTTTGTTGTTTTTACAAACCCAAGCCGCAACGGTTCGTTCGTTCTCACTGATATAGCCCTCCGGAAGTTCCTGTTCATTGACGGTGAAAATATGAGGTGAGGAAACCCCGGCTCCCTCCACCAGATAAAAGATGACATCTTCTTTCAACAATTTGATCAATTGATTGGCGGTAACCGATACAATCTCATCCTTTTCCTTGCCTTTTTGCAGCAGCTGATTCGTTTCCAGCAAGATCTTGGTGCGGTAAGCGGTTTCCGCCGCCTGCTTGGCATGCTGTTTGATCTTTACCGCCAAGCTGCTTGTGATAAAGGCGGAAATAAACATAATCAAAAAAGTCACCGGATACCCCTCATCGTAAGCATTCAGGGTAAACATCGGAAAGGTAAAGAAAAAATTAAAGGTAAGTACACTGACCACCGAAGAAATCAAACTATAAACTCTTTGGGTGGTAAGCACAGCCGTGACCAATACACTTAAAATATAAACCATGATGATATTGGCTTCGGAAAATCCAAGGCGGTCAAACAGGAATCCAACCGTCGTTGCCAATGCTAACATGGAAATGCTTGTGAGCACATCCGAGAATACAAATTTGAAGGTATGTTTTTTTGCTTTTCTGGCACTGTAGTTGGTGGTTTCTTTATCCGGTATGATATAGACATCCAGATTGGGTGCAGTCGCCGTCAATTTTTCCGTCAACGAAGGTTTCGCCCAAAAATACTTTCTGGTTGCATTATTTCTGCCGATTACAATCTTGGAAACACCGGAAAGTCTGGCAAATTCCGAGATCTGCAGTGGAATATCATCGCCATACACCGTTTCGATCGTTGCACCCAGCTGCTCTGCCAAACGCATATTATCCCGAAGACGCTTGCGGTTTTCTTCACTCATCACCGTATAGTCCGGTGTTTCTACAAAGAGTGCCGTGAAATTACCTTTAAAGGCATTGGCCATTCTGGACGCCGTACGAATAATTTTGGGATTCGTGGGGGACGAAGAAAGACAGACCAAGATATGTTCATCGGTATAGTAGGCATTATCTGTCACAAGCTTCGCTTTTTCCGACATCTTGTTTACGCGGTCCGCACATCTGCGAAGCGCAATTTCGCGAAGTGCAACCAGATTCTTCACCTCGAAGAAGTTCCCCAATGCCCGACTCACTTGATTCTCTTTGTAGATCTTACCGGCTTTCAACCGCTCAATCAGTTCTTCCGGCTCGATATCCACAAGTTCTACCTGATCCGCACCATCAAAAACATGATCCGGAATCCGCTCACGCACAGCGATACCGGTAATCGAAGCCACCATATCATTCAAGCTTTCAATATGCTGCACATTCACCGTAGTATAGACATCAATCCCGGCTTTGAGCAGTTCTTCAATATCCTGATAGCGTTTGGAATGCCGACAGCCTGCAGCATTGGTATGGGCCAGTTCATCCACCAAAACAAGCTGAGGTCTGCGTTTGAGTGCCAGATCCAAATCAAATTCTCGGAGGGTGATTCCTTTGTGGTTTAATGCCAGTGGTTTCATCTGTTCTAATCCGCCAAGCAGCGCGATCGTTGCAGGTCTTGTATGAGGTTCAATATAACCCACCACCACATCCACTCCGCGCCGTTTCGCACTATGGGCGGCTTTCAGCATAGCATAGGTCTTTCCCACACCGGCTGCATAGCCAAAAAAAATCTTTAAATGTCCTTTTTGTGTTAGATCATTCATCTTCTTCGCTCCAAGCAGATTTTTTATTTAGTATACTATAAATATCCGTTAAATCCAACCGCAAAGCAAAGAAATCGGAAACATAATCGCCGTTGCGGATAACATGACCATAAAAAGCATTCCACCGGATGCTACCAGCATCAGCCCCAGAAATGTGATACAGGGGTGACAAAGATTCAAAATCCCCATCTCTTTATATAGCCAACTTTTTTTATAATTATTTTTTATATTGTTTATCATCCTGCATTCCCCCTATATCTACAGCTTAAACCATCTCATATAAAAATGGTGAAAATGTATCGATAGGAAAGATTAAGTCTGTATAAAGAAAGACTTCTTTTGTAACTATCCGTTCCGATTTCCATAGAAATAAAGATCCGATACACGGAAAATCCTATCCGTGTATCGGATCTTTATTTCTAAATCCTGTTCAAATCCTTGCTGTCTGCTAGGCTCTCTCACTGTAATGATGCGCCTGCTCCAACATCATATCCTTCACCTTCATCAGACGCACCTGAGAACTACGTTCACTCTCGTCTAATTTCATGGTTATAAACTTGATGCTCTCTCGTGTCTCCGGAATCATCACATGCTCTAACGCATTGACACGCCGTCTGGTTTTCTCAATCTCAGATGCCATGAGCTGGCAGGATTTCTCGCATTCTGCCAAACGCAGCATCTCCGGTAACAGATCCGAAAGACTCTTCACTGCATCATCTAAATCACTGGAAGTAAAAGCAAAACCATAAGAATAGATATCATTCGTATCCGAAGTTCTGGTCTTATAATGAAAGATCGGAATATCGACACTCATGACATTCTTGGTCTCTGTCTCCAAATAGACTTCCTGCTTCGGAGTCATCAGTGCTACATTTAACACCTCATCCGACATCCCCGAGCGAGCCAGTACAAAATTCTGATTGGCTCTTTCGATACCGCTCTCTACCCGCTCACGAAGCACTTTATTTTCTCTGACCAGTTCCAGAAACTGACGCATCAGTTCATCCCGCTTATCCTTTAAAAGCTTGTGTCCGCGGACTGCAGTGGAAAGTTTCTTCTTAAGTCTGGTCAATTCCATACGTGTTGGATTTACTTGCTTACTAGCCACGGCTCATCAACTCCTCTCGTAGTATTGATCGAGGAATTGGTCTTTGATACGTTTTAATTCACTCCTTGGCAGAATACGCAGCAGCTTCCACCCCAGCTCCATCGTCTCTTCAATATCACGATTGGCCTGATATCCCTGCGATACATATTCCTGCTCAAACGCATCTGCAAACTTGGCATATAATTTATCCATATCGGTCAGTGCCGCTTCGCCTAAAATAACCATCAGCTCCTTGGCATCCTTGCCTCGGGCATAAGCAGCAAACAACTGGTTCATAACATTGGCATGATCGGCACGGGTCTTGCCTTCACCGATTCCTTTATCCTTCAAACGAGACAGAGACGGAAGTACATCGATGGGGGGAACGACTCCCTTTCGATACAGTTCACGGCTTAAAATGATCTGTCCTTCTGTGATATAACCGGTCAAGTCAGGGATCGGATGCGTCTTATCATCCTCAGGCATCGTTAGAATCGGGATCATCGTGATCGAACCTGCTTTGCCCTTCTGACGTCCTGCACGCTCGTACAAAGAAGCCAAATCCGTATACATATAACCCGGATAGCCACGACGTCCGGGAACCTCCTTACGTGCTGCGGATACCTCCCGAAGTGCGTCGGCATAGTTGGTGATATCGGTCATAATAACCAATACATGCATGCCTTTTTCAAATGCCAGATACTCCGCTGCTGTCAGTGCCATACGCGGAGTAGCAATACGCTCTACCGCCGGATCATTGGCCAAATTGATAAACATAACACTTCGATCAATGGCTCCTGTTTCTCTAAAGCTCTCCATGAAGAAGTTGGCTTCCTCAAACGTGATACCCATTGCAGCAAATACAACCGCAAATGGCTCATTGGTTCCACGTACCTTCGCTTGGCGGGCAATCTGTGCCGCTAAGTTCGCGTGCGGTAAACCGGATGCAGAGAAGATCGGCAACTTCTGCCCTCTTACCAACGTATTCAATCCATCAATCGCAGAAACACCGGTTTGAATAAATTCCTGCGGATAGTTTCTGGCCGCCGGATTCATCGGCAAGCCATTGATATCCATACGTGCTTCCGGCAAAATCTCAGGTCCATCATCAATTGGTCTTCCCAAACCGTCAAAAATACGGCTCAGCATATCTTCCGATACACCCAGTTCCATACATCTTCCCAAGAAACGCACTTTACTGCTCTCTAGGTTGATGCCGGTAGAGGCATCAAACAGCTGCACCAGTGCATTGCCGCCGTCAATCTCCAATACTTTACAACGGCGGCGTTCTCCGCTGACCAGTTCGATCTCACCCAGTTCATTGTACGTAATTCCCTGAACGCCTCTTACCATCATAAGGGGACCCGCTACCTCTTCGATTGTTCTATATTCTTTTGGCATTATAAGTCCTCCTCTCCGGTTACCAGTTCTTCTATTTGTGTATTCAATGTCTTAATAATATGATCATACTCAGTATCTAACTGATCTTCCGGTGTATATTTGAAACGTCCGATTTGCTCGCGAACCGGCAAATTGACCAGCTTCTCTACAGAAATACGTTTCTCCAATGCTTTTCCGGATGCTGTATAATATTCCAGAACCATCTTCATCATCAAATGCTGTTTTTTCAAAGAAGTGTAGGTATCAACCTCATGGAAGGCATCCTGATGCAGGAAGTCCTCGCGGATAGAGCGTGCTGCTTCCAGCTTCAAACGATCCGGTGCAGACAGCGCATCCATACCCACCAATTTCACGATCTCATCCAGTTCCGATTCATCCTGCAGCAGTCTCATGATCCTACCGCGCAGCTCCGTCCAATCGCCCTCTACCGTCGCATTAAACCAAGGCTCCATCGTATCAATATAAAGAGAGTAACTGGTCAGCCAGTTGACTGCCGGGAAATGTCTCTTGTATGCCAAGTTGGCATCCAAGCTCCAGAATACCTTGACAATCCGAAGCGTTGCCTGCGTAACCGGCTCGGAGATATCACCGCCCGCCGGAGATACTGCTCCAATGACCGAAAGTGCGCCTTCTCTGCCTTCTTGACCCAAAGAGATCACTCTGCCGGCGCGCTCATAAAACTGTGCCAAACGAGAACCGAGATATGCAGGGTAACCTTCTTCACCCGGCATCTCTTCCAGACGACCGGACATCTCGCGCAGCGCCTCTGCCCAACGAGAAGTCGAGTCCGCCATCAGCGCTACCGAATATCCCATATCGCGGAAATATTCGGCAATGGTAATACCGGTATAGATGGAAGCCTCACGTGCCGCAACCGGCATATCGGAAGTATTGGCAATCAATACGGTACGTTCCATCAGAGATTTACCGGTCTTGGGATCTTTTAATTCCGGAAATTCATTCAATACGTCGGTCATCTCATTGCCACGTTCTCCGCAGCCGATATAGACTACAATATCCGCATCTGCCCATTTGGCCAACTGATGCTGTACTACCGTCTTACCGGAACCAAAAGGACCCGGAACGGCTGCAACACCACCTTTGGCAATTGGGAACAGCGTGTCAATAACTCTCTGCCCGGTAACCAGCGGCATATCCGGTGATAACTTTTGCTTGTAAGGACGACCTTTACGAACCGGCCATCTCTGCATCAGCGTGATATCCTGCCTGCTGCCTTTCTCATCGGTGAGCACTGCCACACTCTCTGTGACCGTATAATCGCCCTCCGTAATCGAAGCTAAGGTTCCTTTCATTCCGATCGGAATCATGATCTTTTGCAGCACTACATCGGTCTCCTGAACGGTGCCAATGATGTCACCGCCTTCCAGCACGGCTCCTGCACTTACGGTAGGCGTAAAATGCCACTTCTTATTGCGTTTTAAAGAAGGAACCTCTACCCCTCGGTTTAACAGATTGCCTCCCGTAATCTCCATAATTGCATCCAAGGGACGCTGAATTCCGTCATAGATACTGCCAATCAAGCCGGGCCCCAATTCTACACTCATCGGAACTCCCGTAGATTCCACCGGTTCCCCCGGACCTAAACCGGATGTCTCCTCATATACCTGAACCGAAGCTTTATCTCCATGAATCTCTATAATTTCACCGATTAAGCGCTGTTCGCTTACACGTACAACGTCAAACATATTGGCATCGCGCATTCCTTCTGCAATAACCAACGGTCCGGCTACTTTTTTGATTACACCTTTGCTCATCCTTTCCTCAACCTCCATTTCCAAAGATAATATCGGAACCAACTGCCTGTTCCACTGATTTTTTAACTGCCGAGATTCCTTTGCCTGTATTTCCGGATACTCCGGGAATCAAGATGATGGCGGGAAGGTCAGACGTACGGTACTTATCAATCTCCGGTTCTATTTGTGCGGCAAGTGCTTCTGTTATATAGATCACCGCATATCCGTTCTCGGCCAGATTTCGAAGCTTTCTTCCGGCCTCAACCGAGTCGGTAAAGGGAAATGGTTCCAGTCCCAGCGCAGCAAATCCGTAGATGCTGTCACGGTCGCCCATCACTGCTATCTTATACATACATCTCCCTTATCCTTTCCCGAATCGTATGCTCCGGAAGATGATTGAGCTTTCCGGACAGTACAATTCGCACTGACTTCATTTCATTTTCGCGTGCCAGTATATAAGCCGCCAGCGGACCGATCCCAAAAGAGTTCGTAAGCTGAGGACGAATTCGGCGAATCAATAGATTATCACACCAACGTTCAAATGCAGATGGAGATTTCCG
>JAVXIV010000030.1:0-5501 GCA_036785645.1 Hungatella sp. | reverse complement strand
TCTTCTGCGGCTTCTGCATAAGGTGTGGAGCTTAAATACTTATAGATCTCTTCGATTCCGGCAATCGCCGCTTCCGTCAGTCCGGATATATTTAAGGTATCGCAGGGAGCAAGTGCACGCTCCAAAAACGCACGATCCTTGCCGGTTCGCTGTGCGCGTACTGCAATCTTGATATCTGCAGCTACCACAGTCAATTCGCTGTACAGCTTTAAAAATTCATTGTTTGATTTCTTCCCCGCCTCATAGATGGCATCCAGCGCCGCCCGATCTACGATGATATCGCAGAGCTGACCATCTCCGGTATGAAGTAAAGCCTCATAGGCTTCCTGTGCCGGCTGACGCATCCGTTCAGGCAGTAGTGTATAATTTCGTTCCGCCATAGCTCGGCGGATTTGCTTTGGTTCCACGGTTCCCTGTTCGATATAGATGCCCGGAAATTCATGAGCCATCTGTGCTTCTTTCATGGCTGCTTTTAAGTTGTGATAGTCATTGGCATACAAAAATACATCAAAAATAGATAGATCTTCCAATAACTCTCCAATCAACCCCCAGGTCTTCTTGCGTTCTTCTTCCAGCAATGCTTCAGCATTTTTTGCACCTTCACTGCCCCAGCCCTTCTCCGAAAGAAGCTGGAGACATTCCTCATAGCTTCTCGCCGATGTGAGCTGGTCTAAAAAAGAACCTGACAAAAGGGAAAGTTCTCTGCCTCGAATCCGTGCAACCGCATAAACATATTGATGATCGGACATGAACCTCACCCTCCTATTATAGTCTGTACCTTATCCTGCAATATCTCATGAGCGGAATCAAATAGTGCTTTAAAAGAACAATTTTCTTCAATGCCGCCGTAAACCAACACGAAACCTCCCTCAATATCTCTGGTTTCTTTTGATAGGGTCAGTTTCTTGCCCGGATCGTCCAAAATCCCCTGTAAGGTTTGTTCAAAGTTCTCCGGTATCCGTGCCAGATCCTTGGGAGAAAATAAGAGGAATCCCTCTCCCGGCTGAGCCGATTTCTTCGCTAGATTTGTAATCAGCTGAAAATATTCGGTGTCTTCCAGTTCGGTCAGGCGCTTCTCTGCCTTGTCTATGATTTCTGCAATCAATCCCTGTTTTTCCGCCAAGATGCTCTGTCTTTTCTTTAATTCTGCAGCCGATTCCGCACGTTCCTGAATAGCGGTAATCTTGCTCTCGGAGCGTCTCTCAATCAAAGCGCATTCTTCTCTTGCTTCCTGTCTGGCTCTCTCGAGTATTCGGTCTGCCTCTGCCTGCGCCTTCTCGAGGGTTTGGGCAACCGCAGCATTCGATTCCGCTTGCATCCGACCGATAATCTTCTCTAATCCTGTCATGTGATGTCCTCCTTCCAGACCGCATGGTATATTGGTTTATACATTCAAACCGGCAATACCGAATACGGCAAGGATTGAGATCAACAGTGCCAAAATCGCATAGGTCTCAACCATAGCCGGGAAAATCATCGCTTTACCAAACTGGTCAGGACGTTTTACAACTAAACCAATGGCTGCAACCGAAGCTCTGGCCTGACGAATCGCAGACATGAAGCCTACAATTGCCATAGGCAGACATGCACACAGATACAAAAGACCTTTCAGTGTTGAAATGTCAGAGCTTCCACCCATGATACCAATCTGAGTCAAAGTGATAAAACCAATCAGCAGTCCGTAGATACCCTGTGTACCCGGAAGTAACTGCAAAATCAAAACCTTACTGAATAAATTAGAGTCTTCTGTCACAGCTCCTGCTGCTGCCTCACCGGCCATACCTACTCCGATTGCGGAACCAATTCCTGCAACTAATGCTGATAATACAGCCCCCAGTAAAGCAAATAATATACCAATATTTCCCATGATTAAATATCCTCCTTGACTTTATAATATTTTGTGTGAATTGCAAATGGAGCGAATTTTCTTCCGCCTCCCTCATAAAACTTTCCAAAAAACTCTACAAACTGCAAACGGTTGGTATGCACATAAGCACCCAGTGCATTGATGGCCAAATTCAGAGAATGCCCGGCCAAAAAGACCAGAATAAATACAATCACACCCGGAATGGAATTGCCCACCATACTGCCCATCTTGTTAAATACGGTTGAAATAACACTGGTCGCCAATCCCAATGCCAAAAGCCTTGAGTAAGACAAAATATCACTCAGATATCCGGTCACGTTGTATACACCATAAATTCCTTTTAGAATTCGTTTAAACCAGTTTTTGGACTCTCTTCCCGATGTCAGAACGATCCCAAGCGCTCCTAACACCGCCAGTACCGTACAAACCGGGCCAAGAGCAGCCGGCAAGGTAAAGCTTAGTCCCAGCATCTTGGTAAACATCTCCATGGTCAGCAGATAGACAATGGCACCGCCCACTAACATATACCAAAATACACTATCATAAATAGCATCCAGCCAATGTCCGGCTTTCATGTTCGCATAGAACTTCACTCCAAGTCCCGTAAATAAATGGATGATACCAACCACAAATGCAAACACCAACATCCGCATGGGGTCATTCACCGGTTCAAACCAGATCGGTGCCAGACGAATATCGGGTCTTCCAAAGAATGTGGCTGCAATGACGTTGACCGCATCTCCAAAGAAACTGCCGAACATAAACCCCCAGAACGTGGTCGAAATACCACAGTAGAACAGCATATGAAGCATCTTCTTGATTCCGGCTTCCATATTCTTGTATTTCAGAAGGCAGTAACCACATGCAATCACCATAATGAGCCCATATGCGGCATCGGAAAGCATCAGTCCAAATAATATATAGTAAAATGGTGCCATGACCGCCGTCGGATCCAGTTCTCCACGTGCCGGCATACTATAACTTTCCAGTACCGATTCTACCGGGTCTGCAAAACGATTGTTGCGAAGCATAATCGGAACCTCAACCTGCTCCGACGGATCCTCAAATTCGACCGCCAGTTCAAACCTCGATGTCAGAAGTGACTCCAGCTTTGCGGTGTCCTTCTCCGGAATAAAACCGGTCAATACAAATACGCGTTTCGACTGCAGTAATCCACTCAGTACCTCGTACTTTTCTGCTCTCATCCTATAATAGTCCGATACAAACTTGATAGATTCCCTTTTAGGACTATAGGATGCAATCTCATCCTGTGCTGCTTTTACCTCATTCTTTCGTTTCTGAATTTCTTCTTCCAAGTTCTTTTTCTGCAAAGAAGGAACCACCGCAGTCAATTGAGGTCTGGCAAAATTCATCTTCCTCAGTGCATCCTCTACGTTTTCTGCATCTGCACGTGCGCATAGGATAAAGAGACAGGTCTGTTCCTTGGAGGAACTGACACACGTCACTTCCACACCATCTACCTCCGGTGCATGAGTTCCAATAAGCTCGTATACCTCTTGCAGTGGTATCTCTCCGGGTAAAGACCCAATAAATGCCACGGTCTTCTTGGTTCCTTTATAATTGAGCGGCAAATCAAATCCCAGCCATGGTACCAAGGTCTCAATCTGTGTCTCTAACTTGGGAATCGCACTACCTGATTCTGCAATCTGTTTGGAACATTCCTGAATACGGAATGCAATCTTCATCATCTCTTCATGGGTTTCTGCATAGTCCTCATACTCATGGAGGGAAAGTTCTTTTCTTCCCTCTAAAGAGGATAACATCCCCTGCTTAAGTGGTACTTGTTTGTTTAAAATCTCCAGTGACTGAGCTGCCATCACTGAATTTCGTTCAAAGACACTGCTTGTCGAAGTCATATCCATCTTCTGAAATACCGCATCTTCCGGCATCTCATGGCTGATTTCAACAACACCTTGACGCTGCAAAAGTTCTAAGATCTGTTTGCGATTTTTCTTCAAAGCACAAAGCAGCACTTGTTTCATAGGCAATACAGCCATATGGCAATCGCCTCCTTTCCATCTACGAAACCAAGAACTAAATCAGCTCTGCCATAATCAAGCTCACTGCCTGTTCTTCCTTGTCCTTGACTGCACTCCGAAGTGCAATCAATTCCTGCTGTACCAATTGAAGAGTCTCCTGCATATTCTTCTCACCGCAAGCTCTCGCTTCTTCCTCTGCCGCCGCCGCTCGGTCTCTTGCTTCCTTGGTCAACTGTTGCTTTAAACCGGCGGCTTCCTCGCCCGCCTTTTCGACGATCTGCTCTGCCTCATGCAGCGCATCTTTTTCTTTCTGCTCTCCCTCTATCTCTGCTTGGCGAACCGCTTCTATTATCTCCTGCGCCACCCCAAATCACCTCCTAATTTGTTATTTTCAAACTATTTTTATTGATCATTTGATTTTACTAGATTTTCAATGAAATTTCGACATATTTCATTAAAATTAACAACTTCTTAACGCTTTTTGTTATTTCTATCACGCAAAAAGACTAAGTGATCCACGTCTTTCTGGTTCAACTTAGTCTTTGCATCTATCGGCTCATCTCACTTTGAGGACCTGTTTGATTATGTTCTTGTATGATTGTGTTAATTTCGCCCCAATCCGAAGTCGGGAGATCTCCCGGAATTGTATTCTTCACAGCGGCTGCCGCATTGCCATACTGTACTGCTTTCCGGCAATCCCCACCACTGCTCAGCAGACCATACAGTGCTCCTGCTATATAGGCATCTCCACTTCCAATTCGGTCAATGACCTCAATGTTGCGGTATGGCTCTTCTTCATAATAGATATCTCTTGCCGCATCGTAAATCATGGAGCCAAAGGTATGAGACTTGGGACTGTGTACAATTCTCTGGGTAGATGCCACAACCGAAATCGGATATTCCTCAGTGAAGCTCTTCATCATCTCCTTGACGGTTCCGGTCTTGTGGAAGGTCAGCTTTGCAGTATCTTCCGAACAAAAGAAAATATCTACATAAGGAAGAATCTCCTTGATGCAAGCCTCTGCTTCTTCCCCCGTCCACAGATTGCCACGGAAGTTGACGTCAAAGGAAATGATGGTACCGGTTTCCTTGAAGCGGCGCATCATGTCAATGGCAGACTTTCGGGTCTCCGGGCATAGAGCCAGCGTAATTCCGGTCGTATGAAAGCAAGTTGCCGCTCTATACATATCTTCCGGAAATTCCTGATCACTGATACTATAGAAGGAACTGTTTTTTCGGTCATAGATCACTTTTGGTTTTCTTGGATAAGCTCCGTACTCATAATAATACAAACCCAAGCGAGCACCTGCACTATGATCATACACAAAATAGTCATCGCTTATTCCATAGGAACGAATCTTATTCTTGACAAAATTTCCCATGTCTTGGAAAGGAAGCTTGGTGATGACTCCGGTATGCAGCCCCATCAGGGACGCACCTACCGCTACGTTTAGTTCTGCCCCTCCCACCTGTTTCTGAAAGGTATCTCCGCGCACCAGACGTTCATTGACCGATGGGGACAGACGCAGCAGCAATTCTCCCAAAGAGAGTAGATCAAACGGTCTCCCGCTCATTATCTCTGAACACGTCCGGAGCCGTCACCGCCTGCCAAACTATCCACATCTGCGCGAGTT
>JAVXIV010000029.1:8604-14196 GCA_036785645.1 Hungatella sp. | reverse complement strand
TTCGTATGTTATCAAACGTATTAAAGAGTCGAAAGATCTTGTTAATTACTAAATAAGCATATACTTAATGGAGTAGAAGTTCGCCAACGGCGAACTTCTACTCCATGGAAGATTGAAACTTATTCAAACTCGTAATCTTTAATCTTTCTTACGACATCCAGAATCGTGCCGTCGCGGCTTTCAATGATACCGACTACGCGGTCATCAAACTGTACGGATTCCGGTTCTCCCACCATTGCATAAGCTTTATCACGCAGTTCCTCGATGGTGCAGAAGGGAAGCTTGACATCCTTTAAGCAGGTTAGCAGATCCTGACGTTTGGGATTAATGGCAATTCCGTAATCCGTAATGACCACATCCACCGTCTCTCCGGGTGTGGTGACCGTTGTCACATGAGTACAAATAGCGGGAATTCTGCCCTGTAAGAGCGGTGCAATGACAATCGTACATTTTGCTCCTGCTGCCGTATCCGGATGTCCGCCCTGCGCTCCGGTGATCATACCGTCTGATCCCACGACCACATTACAGTTGAAGTCCACATCCACTTCCAGCGAAGCCAGAATCACAAAATCCAATTGATTGACATAAGCACCTTTGTTGAACGGATTGGCATATTCCGATGCCGAAATCTCGATATGCTTGGGATTGTTTTTGATTGATTCAATGGCTCCCATATCAAAATCCTGCGTGTCTACAATCTTATTGATCAAACCCTTTTCCAACAATTCGCACATCGGTGTTGTAATTCCACCGACACCAAACCCCATCTTGATCCCACGTTCTTCCATAATCTTGCCCAGAGAGATTGTGGATGCAATCGACGCTCCGCCCACACCGGTCTGATAGGAAAATCCATCTTTAAAATAAGGAGTATTGATTACGACTTGTGTACAGTAATCTGCCATCATCGTCTTGCGCACATCGGTTGTTGGCTTGGCGGCTCCGGTCGCAATCTTCGCCGGATTTCCGATCTCATCCACAACACAGACATAATCGACATCAATCATAGAAATACTGGCCGGAATATTGGGAAATGGAACCAAACAGTCCGTAATTGCTACTACTTTATCTGCATACTTAGCATCTGCCATCGCATAAGAAAGCACTCCACAATCGCTCTTGCCACCATTGGCCCGCATGTTACCATATTCATCACAGGTAGGAGCACCAATAAACGCAATATCGATATGAACCTCACCGGTTTCGATCGCCCGAATACGACCGCCGTGGGAACGCATAATTGCCAAATCTCTTAATTTACCATTGGAAATGGCTTCCCCGATCTTACCGCGTACACCGGAAGACTGAATTCCTACAATCGTTCCATCTTCGATATAAGGAACAATCGGATTGTTGGCTTTCCCCAAGGAACTGGCACAGATCGTGAGATCCTTGATCCCCATATGATGGATTTCTTCCATCACCATATTGACCACGTAATCCCCTTCACGGAAATGGTGGTGAAAGGAAATCGTCATGCCATCTTTTATATTGCACTGCTCTAAGACCTCATGAAGGGTGGAAACCATCTTGCTTTTCTTGGGATCCAATAAAGCTCTGACCGTTGGTGCTGCCTTCTTATATTCATAGCGATCCAAGGCATATGCCCCTTGGAACACTTTTTTTCCGGTTGCTTTTAAGATTTCTTCCGGAATGTCTCTACCTACTTTATTTATCATTTTATAGATCCCCCTCATATACGCCGGATGCCTTGGCTAAATCGATCGTTCTTTTTGCTCCATCGTAGAAAGCAATATCTATCATCTTGCCATCTACGGTAAATACACCGATTCCCAATACTTTCTTCTCATCAATCTCGCGAACTACTTTCTCTGCAAAAATAATCTGCTTCTGTGTTGGAGTAAATACTCGGTGTACCACATCGATCTGTCTTGGATTGACCAGAGATTTTCCGTCAAATCCCATCATTTTGATCATCACGGTTTCTCGTTCAAAACCTTCCATATCATCTAAATTCGTATAAACGGTATCAAAACATTGTACTCCGCCTGCTCTGGCGACCATAATCATATGCTGCCTTGCGCCGGCAAGTTCTACCCCGGTTCCTGAAATCACGGTCTGCAGATCTTTTGTGTAATCTCCGCCGCTTAATGCAATACCAAACATGCGCTCCGAGGATTCACAAATCTCTAATGCATTTAACACCCCTCTGGTGGATTCTAAGGCTGCCATAAGAAGGGTTCTGCCCTCCGGCACCCCGAATTCCCGTTCTGCTGCCAAAACATGCTCTTCGACTGTGCGCACATCCGCTGCACGTTCTGTTTTTGCAATACGAATGGAATCTGCTCCACCGGCTACGCAGACACGAATATCCTCCTGCCAATGCGGAGTATCCAATCCATTGATCCGTACTACGCGTTCTACACCACGATAGTCAATCTCCTGTAATGCATGAAACAAAGAATATCTGGCAGAATCTTTCTGATTCTCTGCTACTGCATCTTCTAAATCCAACATGATAGAATCCGGCTTATAGATGTATGGATCTTTGATCAGTCCCGGTTTCTGGCAGTTTAAAAACATCATGGATCTTCTTAATCTCTTTTTATTTGCATTCATGATCGGATCACACCTCCCCATGGCAGATTCTCGGTTATCTCATTGGAACGGTAAACCGCACATTCTACTCTGGCCTTTAAAGTACAGTCCAAAGCCCCCTTATCCACGACTGTTACCACCGCATCGGTTACCTCCAAGCGGTTGAGTGTTTCTAATATGGTTGCCTTAATCTGCTTGCCAAACTGATGAATGACACTGCTCTCAATCAAAAGCTTGACGGTTCCGTCACCCGGCTCTACCGTGATCTGTGCATCGCTGGACTCCAGTGTTCCTGCAACTGCTGCTTTTTTAATTTGCATATCTTCCTCCTCATTCTTTATCTATATTGTCTATTTTTGTTTTACGAAATATAAATATCTCGTTTATATTTACTAATCATATGGTAACACGTACCAAATAGCAATACAAATACATATGTAATTATGACAATTATAACACTTACCCTATAGCATAAGTGATTTTCCTGTGTTATTATAAAAAAAGAAGAAACCGGAAAGGAATCCACTCTATGAATACAAAACATGCACAATATATGCTGACGGTATTGCAGGAAGGCAATATCACCAATGCCGCCAAAAAGCTTTACGTATCTCAGCCTTCTTTAAGTCAGATGATCAAGCTGGTAGAAACCAATCTGGGTGCCCCCATCTTTAACCGCAATACCGATCCGATCACACTGACCTTTGCCGGACAGAAATATATCGAATCCGCCAAGCAAGTATTGACGATCAACAGCAATCTACAGCGGGAGATTGAAGAAATCACGCACGAGGACTATGGCAAGATTCGTCTTGGCATTCCGGTTCAACGAGCAATGCAAGTAATCCCTTATGTGCTTCCGAAATTTAAAACTCTCTACCCTTTTGTAAGCTTGGAACTCTTCGAACACGGATCTGCCACCACGGAAGCGCTCATTTTAGAAAGCAGCCTGGATCTGGCCTGCCTGACTACTTCACCCAAATACAATGATTTGCAATATATCTTAATCGAACAGGAAGATTTGGTTTTGCTGACCGGCAAGAATTCCGATTTGGCAAAACGGATTCCTTCCGGCACCCCCATCGATATCACCGAAGCCAAAAACGAGAAATTCGTATGCAGCAAACTGGGACACAGCGTCCGCACCACACAGGATCGCCTTTTTGCCTCCCATGATATTCAGCCTGAAATTCTACTTGAAACCATGAGTATTGAAGTTGCCAAGCGCACGACCGTCGCTTGCGATGCGGTGATGATCTGCCCCATCAATTATATTGAGATGTCCCCCGAGATGCATCCCCACTGCTCCGTATATCCCATCAAGGGAATCGAGAACCAGCGGAACTTTTATATCTGCCATCGAAAAGATCTGTACCTCACCAAATATATGAAAGACTTTATCAATATTCTGACTGTAGAAGAGAAACCATTTCTTCATTAAGATCAGATCCCAATACAAGAATACCGCCCTGCTGACGGATAGGATTTCTCGCCAGCAAGGCGGTATTTATCGTTTACTCTTCCATATATGCCGGTGGTGCCGGTGGCTTACCCATAGAACGTTCTATGAACGTCGTCAAAACAAACGACAGACACCCCAGAGAAGCGCCAAACACAATTGCTAAAATTCCAAATGGCTGACCCATGATCTGCCATACAACCGCCGCAACCGATCCGACTACTACCGCCACAATACCGGAATTCTTTGTCGCACCGGGCATCGCCAGACCAAGACCATAAGCCGCAAAAGGACCTGCGGAACGAAGTGCAAATGCAAATAAATTCAGAGTTACAATGCTGATATTAAACATCGCAATCGACATCGCACATAAACCGATCACAACGTTACAGCAGCGAGTCATGACCAAGGTCTGGCGATCCGTCAGAGATGCATTGAAATATTTTTGGTAAATATCTTTCACAAAAATGGTCGACGCACACAATAGATTCGAATCACCGCTTGACATCGTCGCCGCAACAATCGCAGCCGCAACCAGACCGGTAATCAACGGCGGTGCAAAGTTGGATGTTGCAAACATCAAAGCGCTGGTACCGGAACCGCCATCCAGAGTCGGATTCATGGAAAGTGCAACTAAACCAATCAGCGCCGGAATAAATGCCATAAGTGCCATCATCAGTGCCGAGAGCCAAGCCGCCTTTTGTGCGGTCTCCTCATCTTCTGCCGACGCAAACCGGCTGACCATCTCCGGTCCCGACAAGAAGGTACAGAAATAATTGAGAATCAATCCGATGATGGTAAACCATCCAATCTTCGTTGGGTTTAACTCTCCTGCCGGAAGATTAGCCACAATATTGGACCAACCGCCTGCGCCCGCAATGATAAAGGGCAGCGCAATCAACAAACCGCCAAAGATAATAATCCACTGGAATAGATCTGCAATGGAATCCGCAATCAAGCCTCCCATAACTGTATAAAAGAGTAGCAGAACCGTTCCAATCATCACGCAATATCGAAGATTAAAACCGGTCAAGGCACTGACTACCGAACCCGCTGCCAACACCTGTGATGCAGTCAGACAGAATAGGGATACAATATTCAGTACTGCGGAAATCGTCCCCACACCATTGCCAAATCTCCGGCTGATAACCTCCGGAATTGTATAAGCCATAGCTTTTCGAATCTTCGGTGCAAAATAGGCTAACGGAATCATCGCAATCGATGCCGCCAGCACATACCAACCGGCAGATAGTCCCCAGCCACTAAATGCCTTGGCTGCTACCCCGGTTGTACTTCCTCCTCCTACGTTATTGGCAGATAAGGATGCTGCAACAAACAGCAAGCCCATCCGACGCCCTCCCAATAAGTAATCATTGCTGTTTTTGATTGCAAACTTATTGGTTAAAAAACCAATAAGAAGCATCCCTGCAATGTAGACCACCAAAATCAGCAATGGTCCAATTTGAAGCTCCATCTGAATTCCTGACATACACTTCCCCCTTTAAATGTATTCTAAATCAAAATGTTTTAGTTGATTTAATAGTAACATTTAAAGGTTTCTCGGGCAACCGGTA
>JAVXIV010000029.1:0-8594 GCA_036785645.1 Hungatella sp. | reverse complement strand
GTATTTCTTAACAGAATATTAGCACAATTATTTGGCTAGCATCATCCGATCATTGGCGAATTTTTCTCCACTGGCTTCTTCGAATTTCTTGAGCAAATCCTCCACCTGAAGGTTCTTCTTAGCCGCACCCGCAATATCGTAGATGATGCGTCCGTCATGCATCATAACCAGGCGATTGCCCATTTGAATCGCATCCTTCATATTATGCGTTACCATAAGCGCCGTCAATTTCTGATCACTGATGATCTCTTCTGTCAAATCCAGTACCTTCTTGGCTGTTTTGGGATCGAGGGCTGCTGTATGTTCATCCAGCAATAAGAGTTTGGGTTTTTCTAAGGTGGCCATCAAAAGAGTCAAGGCCTGACGCTGTCCGCCGGAAAGCAGACCGACTTTGCTGCTCATGCGAGTCTGCAGACCCAATCCCAAGGTCACAAGTGCATCATAATAATACTCTTTCTCATCCGCCTTAATTCCCCAACCAAGTCCTCTTCTCTGACCGCGGCGAAATGCCAATGCCAGATTCTCCTGAATCTCCATCCCGGCTGCGGTCCCGCGCATCGGATCTTGAAATACACGGCCGATATATTTGGCTCTCTTATATTCCGGATCTCTGGAAATATTAATTCCGTCAATCTCCATCTTTCCGGAATCGATGGGATATACTCCGGCAATCATATTCAGCATCGTGGATTTTCCTGAACCATTTCCACCGATAATGGTCACAAAATCACCCGGATTCAGATGCAGATTGATTCCATTCAATGCTTTTCTTTCATTTGCCGTATCTTTGTTAAAGGTCTTTCTTACATTGGTAATTGTCAGCATGGTGCATCCTCCTCTCCCGCTTCCGTATAGGCCTTCTTAAGCTTCCATTTCCGCATCATAACCGGCACGCTCAAAGCAAGTGCAACCAAAACAGCCGAGAACAATTTCATATCATTGGCACTCAGTCCCATCTGTAGGACAATGGCGCGAATCAAGAAGTAAACTGCGGAACCGATGACGGCAGAGATCAGCTTGCTTCCAAAGGAACGACATCTTCCCATCAGCACTTCACCAATGACAATCGCCGCTAAGCCGATGACAATCGCACCGGTTCCCATGCCGATGTCGGCATATTTTTGACTCTGACATACCAGTCCGCCGGATAAACCCACGAGACCGTTGCTGATCATCAGTGCCAGCAGCTTCGTCGTATTGGTATTCACACCCAACGCACGAATCATATTTTCATTATTGCCGGTAGCGCGCAGTGCACTTCCAATCTCGGTACCAAAAAACCAATATAGGAGAACAATCATCAAGATGGCTACCACAATGCCCACAATCAAAGAGGCCTGTGACTGGGTCAGTCCGGTGCGATCCACAACTGCCGTGATGGTTGTTTTTACTTTCAAAAGCGGCAGATTACTCTTGCCGCCCATGACACGTAGGTTGATGGACCACAATGCAATCTGCGTCAAGATACCCGCTAAAATCGCCGGAATCTCAAATACGGTATGGAGAATCCCGGTGATTGCACCGGCCAAAAGTCCTGCAATGGTAGCCATAGCCAGTGCCACAATTGGATTCACCTTGTAATTGACTACCAATACGGCACAGACACAGCCTCCCAGTGCAAAACTCCCATCTACCGTCAGATCCGCAATATCCAGCAGCCGAAATGTGATATAGACTCCCAGTACCATGATTCCCCACAGCACTCCTTGAGCGACTGCCCCTTGCAGAGCCGGCACCATACCGCCCAGCGATTCCAATATATTCATGATCCCACTCCTCTTCTCTCTTCCGACCTTGATCTTCTGCCTGACTCCTGCCCCATATTTATTCTACAATTGTTGCATTAGTCAAAGCCGTAATATCCACACCCAGTGTATCTGCAATCGCCTTGTTGACGGTCAGCTGACATTTGTCAATCGGCAGATAAGCGATCGGAATCGTTCCGACATCTTTGCCTTCGACCAGAATCTGAACCGCCTGTTGACCTGCTAAATAACCCAACTGATAATAGTCAATTCCGTAGGTAGCCAGACCGCCCGCTTTTACCATACCGGCTTCTCCGCAGATGATCGGAAGCTTATTGTCCGTGGCAATCATAGATACCGTAGCCATACCGGCTGCAATCATATTATCGGTCGGAGCATAGATTGCGTCAACCTTGCCTATCATGGATTCGACCACCGTTTGAATCTCATTGGAGTTGGAAACCGTAAATTCTTTGCACGTAAGTCCTTTTGCTGCACAGGCTTGTTTCGCCATCTCTGCCTGCAAAACCGAATTGGATTCTGCGGAGCAATAGAGAATTCCGACTGTCTTGGCTGCCGGAATCAATTGTACAAGTAAATCAATCTGTTCCGTTACCGGAGTCAAATCCGATGCACCGGATACGTTACCCGCCGGAGCGTCATTGGAAGCTACCAGTCCTGATTCTGCAGGATCGGTAACTGCAGTCAGCAAAATCGGAATCTCTTCGGTCACACTTGCGGCTGCCTGTGCGGCCGGTGTTGCAATGGCCAAAATCAAATCATCTTTATCATTCACTAATTTTTCTGCAATCGTCTGACATGCGGACTGCTCACCCGCTGCATTCTGCTGATCTGCTTCATATGTCACACCCGCGTCATCCAAGGCCGCAAAAAATCCTTCATTCGATGCATCTAAAGCCGCATGCTGTACCAATTGCAGAACACCAATCTTAAATACCGGATCCCCACCCGCTGCTTGTTTGGTTGTGGCTGCCGCCTCTGTTGCAGCTGCCCCTGTCGTAACGGCTGTCTCCGTTGCGGAAGCCTTCGTCTCGGTACTTTTGCCGGAACATGCACTCAATGAGCATACCATGGCTCCTGCGAGTAAAATTGACAATGTTTTTTTCATAATAAGATTCTCCCTCTTCCTCTGAATTCAATGTTGCAAATGAAACTAAATTGTATCATACTACAAAAAATTATCCACGTCAATTTTATTACGTTAACTTTATGTGGATTCAACGTAATAAAGTATTTTGAACGTGGATAAAGTTAAATTGATCAATTTATTTTAAAATTTCCCGGTAAACCCGCAGCACATTTTTATAAAATACAGCTTCTATTTCCGATTCGGTAAATCCCTGTTTTCTCATCTCGACTTCCAGAAGCGGTAACGCGGCCGCTGACTTGAGTTCCAATTCTCCGCCGATTCCATCAAAATCGGAACCCAGACCGATGCAGGAAATCCCACCGATCTGCTTCATATGCTTCATATGTAACACCATATCAGAAACTCGGCTGATCTCTGCTTCTCCCGCTCCCCAGTCTCTTAAAAAGGCAGCGCAGTAATTGATTCCCACAACCCCACCGCGTTCGGACAGTTCCCGGATCATCGCATCTGTCAGATTTCTGGGATGACCGGCCAGTGCACGTGCATTGGAATGACTGGCAACAAGCGGTTTTTTCGTATGAGCAAAGACATCTCGAATTCCGGCATCGCCCAGATGAGAAATATCCACAATCATCCCCAGCTGTTCCATCTCTTCCACAAATGCAATACCGCGCTCCGTCAGACCATGTACCGTCTCCGGTCTGCATACTCCGGCATCCGGTCCCTCTAGCGTCATGCGATTGGGATAGGCAAGCTCATTTTGAAAATTCCAAGTCAGGGTCATCATTCGAACCCCCACACGGTAAAAATCCCGCAAAAAACTCAGTTCACCTTGGCAGACCCCGCCCTCTTCGATCGAAAGCAGTGCGGACATCCTGCCCCTATGGCTATTTTTCTCAATATCTGCATAGGAGGTCACGATCCCTATGAGATCTTGGTGCGCTTCCAGTTCGGTATAGAAGGTGTCCACCAATTTCATGGCATATTCAAACGGTCGATCTTCCCCTTCCAAGTAAGTAAACAAAGCAAAATTTTGCAAAAGGTAGTCTCCGGCGCTCATCTTTTGCAGATCCAAATGCAGATCATTGCTGCTAATGGAAGCCGAACCGCCCGCCTTATGATTTTCATATAACTCTGCGATCGTATCGCAATGCATATCAACTACCCGCATAACCCTCCTCCTATCTCTATCCTGATAGGAATGCTATACCATCCCTAAATATTCTCGCAGCCGAGGCAGCATTTCCTCCCCCGCAAGGCGACCCTCCAGATAAAGTTCTTCTAATTTTTTCATATCCTGTTCCACATGGGATACCAGAACCGGAGATTGCGGACGAATCAAGAATATCCTGCCTGCTGCCTCTAACCGATCCAGTTCCTCCTGCATCCGGTTGTAGCGATCCGGCACTTCTTCCATGGCTTCCAAAAGACCGGGAAGCGGTTTGAAATACCGTTCATAGCACCGTTTAGCCAACGGACCCTTGGGTTTCTTTCGGTATCCGGCTTCACGAGTCAAGACCACGACCACCTTTTCATACCCTTCATCCATAGCCTTTTGGTAGGCAATGGGAAGTGAAATGCCGCCATCCAGATATTTTTTTCCTTCTACCGTAATCATAGGAGAAAACATCGGCATACTGCAGGAAGCCTGAATCGCCGATAGAATATCACTGCAGTTTCCCTTTTCAAAGAATTCCGGCTGACCGGTTTTGCATCTGGTTGCTACCGCCACAAAACGCTGCGGTGAATTTAAGAATCCTTCAAAATCAAAGGGAAGCAGCTCTTTGCTCAATTCACCAAACACAAAATCCAAGTTGAAGATAGCACGCTCTTTTAGAAGCCTGCGAAAGCTGACATAACGCTTATCATGCAGGTAATCCTGATTGATCTGCAGCATACGTCCCACCTGCTTTGACACATAATTCATGCCGCACATCGAGCCGGCTGAGACTCCGTTGACATAAGATAATTCGATTTTCTGTTCCAGCATCACATCCAATACACCGGTGGTAAACATACATCTCTGTGATCCACCTTCCAGTATCAATGCGCCTTCTATCATAGCACTCACCTCTGTTTTATTCATTTGCTGTCTCTCCTTTCACTCCGCATACTACATCAGCGGTGCAATAAGACGCAGTGCCTGTCCGGCAAGCTTACCAAGGGGGGAATATCTTCTGCAGTTTTCCTTGGTAATGATCTGACACTTTTCTAATGTTTCCCGGTAATCTCGCTCAATATCTGCAACCACTGCATTCTTGTACATATAAGCTGCACATTCAAAATGCAGATACAAGCTTCGGTAATCCAGATTAATGGTTCCCACAACTGCTTTCTCGTCATCGCTGACAAAGACCTTGGCATGTACAAAACCCGGTGTAAATTCATAAATTTGAACTCCGGCATCCAGCAATTCTTCATAATACGATCTGGCCAAAAGATAGGCATAACGCTTATCCGGAATATGCGGCATGATGATGATTGTTTCCACTCCGCGTTTGGCGGCATAGGACAGCGCCATCACCATATCATGATCCAAAATCAGGTAAGGCGTCATGATATGCACATAAGACCTCGCTTGATACAAAATATCTAAATAAACATGTTCTCCCACCGTCTCGTGATCCAATGGGCTGTCTCCGTATGGCATCACAAAACCATCCATCGAAAGGTCAGAGGGATACACATAATTCGGATCCGGCAGATACTGTTCGTATTGTTCCGGCTTAGTCTCCGTCACATTCCACATCTGCAAAAACATGATGAGAAAACTCTGAACCGCATCTCCTTTGAGCATCACCGCCGTATCTTTCCAATAGCCAAAGCGTTCTTTGCGATTAATGTACTCATCTGCCAGATTGATCCCTCCGGTAAACGCTGTATGCCCATCAATCACCACGATTTTTCGATGATCTCGGTTGTTCTGATAGGAAGACAGCGCCGGCATAATGGGAGAAAACATCTTACACTGGATTCCTCTTGCCTGCACCTCGCGCGGATAATGATAAGGAAGCAGTACCAGGGCACACATGCCATCGTACATGAAGCGAACTTCCACTCCTTCTTTTGCCTTGCGGGTCAGAATCTCCAGCAAGCTATCCCACATCTCACCATGCTCTACGATAAAATATTCCATAAAAATATACTTTTTCGCCTGTTCCAGTTCCACCTTTAATCTGGCAAACTTCTCCTCCCCACTGGGAAAATAGGTCACATGCGTATGCTCATAGATCGGAAAATTGCTGTATGCCTTCATATAATGAGTCAGATTTGCCGAACTCTTACTCGTCTTTTGCAAATTTTGCAGCACGACCTCATCCTGAAGCAAATAGCGGCCACTTTCCAGTGCCAGATGATTGCATCGTTTGGAGATCAGCTTTGTTGCCAATTCCAGTTCTACATAAAGATAGAACAGCGTTCCAAATACCGGAATCATGAGGATTGGAATAATCCATGCCAATTTAAAGCTGGGATTATCTCTTTTGTTCATAATGTAAATCACCACGACAGCACTCAGTACATTAAAGCCGCCAAAAATATAGATGGCATAATTGCCAAGCCAGCGAAAAATGCCCAATAAAATTGCGATTTGAATCAGTAGAAACAAAACCACAAGAGCCGTTCTTCCAAATATAATGCGCAGCAATCCTCTTAATTTCTTCATTTGCAGCGTGCCTCCTACTTGCTATTATTTTTCTTTTATTGTTTTTCCAAGCGGATGGGACATATGAATAATCACACTAATGCGCTTGTAAACCAATGCCGTAATCAGGGATACAATCGCCCCCTTCAATAGGTTAAACGGTGCCACCGACAAAAGCACAAAAGTCCATACATTGGAAATCGCCGGGTTGATGGCAGCTCCTGCAGCCAGAATCGTATCCAGCGGCATAAAGTTTGAATAAAACGGAAGCATCACCAGAGCATTCAAAACCGCGCCCACAGCCGCCATCGAGATCGTTCCGACTGCCATACCGATGATCGCACCTTGTTTGGTCTTTTTAAACTGATAGATCCAACCAGCCGGTAAAATGAGCGCACAGCCAATACAAAAATTCGCCAATTCTCCTACGCCGCCGGTACTGGTGGGTTTGATCAGAAATTTTACTAAAATCTTCACCAATTCAATCACGGTGCCGGCCACCGGTCCTAGGGCGAACGTTCCGACCAAAACCGGAACCTCACTAAGATCCAACCCATAAAAAGACGGGGCAATAAATGGAAGCGGAAATTCGAATAGCATCAGTACCGCCGCCAACGCTCCAAACATCCCCATTAACACCACATTTCTCACACTCAATAACTTGTTCTTGCTCATTTCTTTTCCTCCTGAATTTTTCTTTAAATGCATTCTTTAGAGGAATTGCGTATTGAAAAAGCCTCGGAATAGAACCATACCCGAGGCGATTTTATCACACAATTTCTTCTTTCATCCAGACTTTACTGTCGGTCTTGGAGTTACACCAAGTCAGCCGCTTGCACGGGTCGCGGACTATCACCGCCGGTAGGGAATCACACCCTGCCCCGAAGAACTTTATTTAATTTACTATTACAGTATAATGCGATCTTTTTTAAATGTCAATCTGAACTGTTGCAATGTTCCGCCCGCTATCATGTTCCTCTCGCAGAGGTTAAGCCAGTGCCTGTTCCAGATCTGCAATAATATCATCCACCTGTTCAATTCCCACGCTCAGTCGGATAAGCGACGGATCCACGCCTGCCAAAATCAACTGCTCATCACTTAGTTGGCGATGTGTATGACTCGCCGGATGAAGCACCGACGTGCGGGCATCGGCTACATGCGTCACAATCGCAGCAAGCTTTAAACGATCCATAAAGCCTCCCGCTGCCGATCTTCCCCCTTTTAATCCAAAGGAAATCACTCCGCAGGTTCCATTTGGCATATATTTTTCTGCCAGTGCATGATACTTGTCACCGTGCAGTCCCGGATAATTCACCCAAGCCACATCCTGCCTTGCCAACAGATATTCTGCGACCTTCTGCGCATTCTCACAGTGTCTGGGCATACGCAGATGCAAAGTTTCCAAGCCTATATTTAGCAAAAATGCATTCTGCGGAGACTGGATCGCACCCAAATCACGCATCAGCTGAGCCGTCGCTTTTTGGATATATGCCGCCTTACCAAACTTCTGCGTATAGATAATGCCGTGATAAGAGTCATCCGGTGTGGTCAGACCCGGAAACCTCTCTGCGTGGGCATCCCAGTCAAAATTGCCACTGTCTACGATACAGCCACCCACCGTCATCGCATGACCATCCATATACTTGGTCGTCGAATGCGTCACGATATCGGCTCCCCATTCAAAAGGCCGGCAATTGATCGGAGTAGCAAAGGTATTGTCCACAATGAGCGGAACTCCATGCCGATGTGCCAGCGCAGCAAATTTCTCAATATCCAAAATCACCAAGGCCGGATTGGCAATCGTCTCGCCAAATACGGCTTTGGTATTGGGTTTAAATGCCTGTTCCAGTTCTTCTTCCGATGCATCGGGATCTACTAAGGTAAAATCGATACCAAAACGTTTCAGCGTTACGGTAAATAAGTTGGAAGATCCGCCGTAGATCGTTGCCGAACTGACCACATGGTCTCCCGCAGAACAGATATTGATGATTGCATAGAGATTGGCTGCCTGTCCGGAAGCGGTCAGCATTGCAGCAGTTCCTCCCTCCAAGTCGCAAATCTTAGAAGCAACCGCATCATTGGTCGGATTGGCCAG
>JAVXIV010000028.1:0-14439 GCA_036785645.1 Hungatella sp. | reverse complement strand
GATGTCAATCCCAAAATCGAGAAATTGATGACGGCGGTAGGAGTCGGTGTGGCGATCCTGATTGTTGCCATTTTGATCGTTATGTTTTCTCGTCTCAGTGGGTTATTTCATTTAGGCTCCGACAAATCCACAGCAGCATCGGTGGATACTGTGGCAGAAAGTACCTTAAGTGATAAGGAAATTCTGATGCCAAAGGTTGTTGGTCTTCCGGAAGATATGGCAGAGACCAAATTAAAAGAAAGTACCCTGGTTATGAAGGTAACCGGTTATCAAGATTCCGAGACCGTAGAAAAAGGGTATGTGATTTATCAGGAAACTCCGGTAGGAAGTGTCGTGCCCAAATATTCTACGGTAAATGTCACCGTCAGCAATGGTACCGATGTGATCAATCTGACGACCCTGTCTTTGAGCGGCAATGATATCACAACGGTCAAAAATTTACTGGAATCCAAAGGTGTGATTGCAGAGACCAAAGAAGAAACCAATGAAACGATAGAAAAAGGAAAGGTCATCCGCTACGAACCGGAGAAGGTAAAAAAAGGCGAAAAGGTGATGCTCTACGTCAGTCTGGGAAAAGCACCTACGCTGAAACCTGCACCCAGTATTTTGAATTTATCAGAAGAAGCTGCGGTTGCCGCCCTTATTGAGGCGGGAATGGTACCCGGAGCGGCCAGCTTGGCCTTTAGCGATACCGTTGCCGCCGGTCATGTCATCAGCCAGAATATCGATGCCAATACACAATTGCCGGAAGGAAGTGCCATTTCCTATGTAGTCAGTCAGGGACCGGAGACCGTATCAAAGCGCTATCTTGCTTCGATCAGCGAGACGTATAATTTGAGCAACCTGATTGGTCCGGGTGCCCTCACCTCCAGTATCGAAGTGGAAATTCGACTGAAACAAGAAGTGAATGGTGTAGCCGTCTACCGTACACTGATGAAACCCAAGACACTCTCCGGCGAGGATTTGCTGCCGGTCAACTTCCCAAGTATTGAGGGGGCGCCCGGTGTGGATAGCGGAGAAGTGCAAGTGCTGGATGTGGCATCACAGAACGTATTAAAGACCTACCCCATTACATTTTTTGCAATGGAATAACATAAGGGATGGGATGAATGACAGGAAAAATCATAAAAGGAATTGCAGGCTTTTATTATGTTCATACGGAACAAGGCTCTGTTTATGAATGCAAAGCCAAAGGAATCTTTCGAAACAAGAAGATTAAACCACTCGTGGGCGATAATGTAGAAATTACGATCTTGCGTGAAGAGATGTTGGAAGGTAATATCGATCAGATTTTACCAAGAAGCAATCTTCTGGTGCGGCCGGCGGTTGCCAACGTGGATCAGGCCATGGTTATTTTTTCCATTACCCATCCGGAACCCAATTTGAATCTGCTGGATCGGTTTTTAGTGATGATGGAACGAGCCGGCATTCCGGTCACCATTGTATTCAACAAAGTGGATTTATCCGAACCGGATCTTTTGGAAAATTATCGTGCGATCTATGAACCGGCCGGATATCCGGTGCTTTTTGTCAGCACGTATGAAGCATCCGGAGTGGAACAAATCCGTAATCAGATTCACGGAAAGACCACGGTGTTAGCCGGACCGTCCGGTGTTGGAAAATCTTCTCTGCTGAATTTGATTCAGCCGGCGGCACAGATGGAAACCGGTCAGATTAGTGAAAAGATTCAACGCGGGAAGCACACCACTCGCCATTCTGAGTTATTTTGCGTGGAAAAAGACACCTATATGATGGATACACCCGGATTTAGTTCGATGTATGTGGAGGATATGAAAGCAGAAGAATTAAAAGACTATTTTCCGGAGTTTGAAACTTGGGAATCAGAGTGCAGATTCTTGGGCTGTGTGCATATCGGAGAACGGGTCTGTGGGGTAAAAAAGGCCGTGGAGGCGGGGGAAATCAGTGCTGACCGCTATGAAAATTACCGCTTATTCTATCAAGAATTAAAAGATAAAAGGAGATACTGATTATGATTTATTTGGCACCATCCATTTTAGGCGCGGATTTTAAAAATCTGGAAAGCGAAATTCATAAAGTCGACGAAGCAGGAGCACAATATATTCATCTGGATGTGATGGATGGGGTCTTTGTCCCAAGTATTTCTTTTGGAATGCCGCTCATCGCTTCTTTGAGAAGCTGTACAAACTGTGTGTTTGATGTACACATGATGGTAGAAAAACCGGAACGTTATATTCAAGACATGCGAAAATGTGGCGCAGATTTGATCTGTATTCATGCAGAAGCCTGTGCGCATTTAGATTCGGCCATTGCCCAGATCAAGGCAACCGGAGCCCAAGTAGGGGTAGCACTCAATCCGGCAACTCCTCTCGGAATTTTGGAATACATTCTTCCGGAGCTGGATATGGTATTGCTTATGTCAGTCAATCCCGGATTTGGAGGACAAAAATTCATTCCCTATACGTTAAAAAAAGTAAGAGCACTACGCACTTGGTGTACCGAATTGGGGCTTTCTACTGATATTCAAGTGGATGGCGGCATCACACCGGATCACGTACCGGCATTGATCGAAGCCGGAGTCAACGTTTTTGTTGCAGGTTCTGCTGTTTTCAAAGGTGACGCAGCTGCCAATACCAGAAAATTCTTAGAAATATTTAAGGAATCAGAAAAATGAAAAATTATTTAATTGTGACCGGTGGAATCATAGATCTGGATTTTGCCGGTTCTTTTTTAAAAAAGCATACATTTGATACTGTGATTGCAGTCGATGCAGGGTTAGAGGCGGTTCAAAAGCTAGGTCTGATGCCTACGGTAATTGTGGGTGATTTTGATACGGTTAAGCCATCGGTTCTTCTAAAATATCAACAATTACCGGATGTGATATGGGAGATCCATAAGCCGGAAAAGGATGCAACCGATACCGAGTTGGCAGTACATACCGCAATTCGTATGGGCGCTGCATCCATTACCATTCTGGGTGCAACCGGAGGGCGAATTGATCATATGCTGGGAAATATTCACCTGCTTGACTGTGCTTTACAACGAAATATTCCTGCTTTTATCTTAGATGCACATAATAAAATTTATCTGTTAAAAGAGGGAAAAACCTTTCATCGCGCAGATACCTTTGGAACCTATATTTCCTTCCTTCCCCTGACGGAAGCCATTACAGGAATTACACTAACCGGTTTCAAATATCCGTTGACCGAGAAAAACCTTACAATTGGTCAGGAAGCCGGACTCTGTATCAGCAATGAATTATTGGGTGATCTTGCTCAGATCACTTTTCATTCCGGAATTTTAATCTGTATTGAATCCTGTGATTGAGGTTGCACGTTTCAAACTGGTATGGTTTAAAAATTCAAAACTGGATATTTTCAGCAATCCACCTGTGTGATAAGATGAAGGAAATCATCTTACAAGGGAGAACACAGTTATGAAAAAAGATCAAGAGAAAGTATACAAGATTGTAATTACCGGTTTGATGGCAGCTCTATGTTACGTTGCTTTTACCTTTTTAAAGATTCCAATTCCCACATTTGGCGGAGATATGGTGGCACTCCACATTGGCAACGCATTTTGTGTATTGGCCGCCTTGCTTTTGGGCGGAACGTATGGCGGTTTGGCCGGTGCACTGGGGATGACGATTGCAGATTTACTGGATCCGGTTTATATCACCAGTGCTCCCAAAACTTTTATTCTCAAATTCTGCATTGGCTTAATCACCGGTTTGATTGCACATAAAATTGCCAAAATTACTGAAGAGCATGATCGGGCCTATCTCTTCAAATGGACACTGATTTCTTCTGTTACAGCTTTGGGTTTTAACGTGATTATGGATCCGATCGTTGGATATTTCTACAAAAACTATATCCTTGGAATTGAATCTTCCGCAGCGAAGATCATGTCTACCTGGGCGGCAGGAGTCACCTTCATCAATGCAATTGCGGGTACGATAGTCGTTATGGTGGTCTATTTAGCGGTAAGACCGGTACTTAAAAAAGCAGGACTATTTTTCCATATTTCCTAAAAGGGGTTTTCTTTCCCCGGCATTTGTTGTATAATCACACGCAGTAGATGCAAAGCTTAGGAGGAAAATCATGTTAGATTTAAAATTTGTCAGAGAGAATCCGGAGATTGTAAAACAGAATATCCGAAACAAATTTCAAGACAGTAAATTAGAGCTGGTGGACGAGGTGATTGTGCTGGATGCCAAAAACCGAGAAACCAAATCAGAAGCAGATAACTTAAGAGCAGATCGCAATAAAATATCCAAACAAATTGGCGCCTTGATGGGGCAGGGCAAGAAAGAGGAAGCAGAAGAGCAAAAAGCCAAGGTTGCTGCTGCATCGGAGCGTTTGGTTTTACTGGAAGAGCAAGAACGGGAATTGGAAGAAAGAATCAAAAAGATCATGATGACCATTCCCAATATCATAGATCCAAGCGTCCCAATTGGCAAGGACGACCGTGAGAATGTAGAAGTAGAGCGCTTTGGCGAGCCAATAGTTCCTGATTTTGAGATTCCTTACCATACTGATATTATGGAGAGTTTTGAAGGAATTGATTTAGACAGTGCCCGGAAAGTAGCCGGCAATGGCTTTTATTATCTGATGGGTGATATTGCAAGGCTTCATTCTGCAGTGATTTCCTATGCCAGAGATTTTATGATTGACCGCGGATTTACGTATTGCATCCCACCTTATATGATTCGAAGTGAAGTGGTAACCGGTGTGATGAGTTTTGCCGAAATGGATGCCATGATGTATAAGATTGAGGGCGAAGATTTATATTTGATCGGAACCAGCGAGCATTCCATGATTGGGAAGTTCATCGACACGATTTTACCGGAAGAAGCTCTGCCAAAGACCATGACCAGCTATTCTCCGTGCTTCCGCAAGGAAAAGGGCGCTCATGGATTGGAAGAGCGTGGAGTATATCGCATTCATCAATTTGAGAAGCAGGAGATGATCGTCGTATGCAAACCAGAGGACAGTCCGATGTGGTATGATAAATTATGGAAGAATACGGTGGATTTATTCCGTTCCATGGATATTCCGGTGCGTACCCTAGAATGCTGTTCCGGGGATTTGGCGGATCTTAAAGTCAAATCCGTGGACGTGGAAGCTTGGTCTCCTCGTCAAAAGAAATATTTCGAAGTTGGAAGCTGTTCTAATTTAGGAGATGCACAGGCACGCCGCTTAAAGATTCGGGTCAATGGCACAGATGGCAAATATTTTGCGCATACCTTAAACAATACCGTAGTGGCTCCGCCCCGGATGTTGATTGCGTTTTTAGAGAATAACCTGCAGTCGGATGGAAGTGTCAAGATTCCTCTTGCACTGCAGCCTTATATGGGTGGAATGACCGCTATTTGCAAAAAATAAATGTATGAAAAACAACTCGTGTCTGCCGATTGATGGGCAGCCATGGGTTGTTTTTTTGTTTACCATAAATTTTAAAATTCCAGTAAGTCCAGAGTCACTTTGGGTGTTGCGATCAGAGAATAATTGGTATGATAGATGACAAAACCGGGAGCACCGCCTACCGTTTTTTTAACATTTTTCTTTTGAATATAATCAATTTCCACTTTTTCGTTGGAACGTCCTTTGGAGTAATAAGCCGCCAATGCCCCTGCTTCTTCAAACACTCGGTTCGGCAGTTCCCGACCTTCTGCCTTCACAATGACATGAGAACCGGGGATTCCTTTGGCATGAAACCACCAGTCATTGCCGGTCGCCATCTTGAATGTGAGTTCCTCGTTTTGATAGTTGTTTTTACCTACATAGATATGAAAACCATCCGAGGATTGATAGTGAAAGGGCTTACTGGTAATTTTTACTTTCTTACCGCCGGTATAGTGCTTTTTGATGTATCCAAATTCTGTCAATTCCTGTTTAATCTGGACCAGATCTTCTTCCTTCCGTGCGATATCCAAGGAGGTACTGATGGATTCCAAATGTTCGATCTCTCGCTTGGTTTCTTCGGTCAGTTTTATCAATGCCTCATAGGTGCGTTTTAACTTATTGTATTTATCAAAATTCTTTTGTGCATTTTCTTTCGCAGATAACTGCGGATCCAAAGGAATCTTAATCTCTGCATCGGTGTAATAATTGAGGCAGCTAAGTTCCTTCTCCCCTCCGGTTAGTTCATAACCATAAGTATTGAGAAGTTCGCCATAAACCTTGTATTTGTCCCGTTTGTCAGTATCCTTTAGCTGTTTGAGCTGTAAATCATATTTCTTATGATTGCGCTCCAAAGCAGTCTGTACAATTTTACGAAGATCTACTGATTTTTGCTTGATACGCGTAATGGCAGTTTTTGCAGCATAATAACGTTCCAATAATTCACTGATCGAGGAACAGGTTTCAGAAATATAATCCGATCCCAGAAAACAAGTGAGTGGAAGAGATGCAAACTCTACCGGTTCTTCATGGCGATAAATGATATTCGGGGTGAATCTGCCATTTTTAATATCCTCCATCATCCCGGAAAATGTGTGATAGAGATGGATGAGCTCCGTTTCCGATAATTCCGCGGCAGAATGTTCCGGATCCATGGAAGCCAGATGACATAGTTCTTCTCCAATCATGGGACTGATGCCGGTCAGCGTCATATAAAGTGTTTTTTGAATCGGTGCCGGTGTGTCATGGAGCACTTGAATAAAGTCCTCTTGTGTGATGGTGAGCGGATTCGACTTATCCGTCGTATGGGGAATAAAATAAGGTCTTCCGGGTAACACTTCCCGCACAGAGCTGACCTGGGCCGAGATATGCTTAATACTGTCAATGATGGTGCCATCCTCTTTGCAGAAGATAATATTACTGTGTTTTCCCATCAATTCTACAATTAAAAGCTTGCGGCACAAATCTCCGAGCTCATCTAAATGTTCGATCTCAAATTGAATGATCCGCTCCATTCCCGGCTGGGTGACGCTTAAGATCCGACCGGTTCCGATGTGTTTGCGAAGCAGCATACAAAAATTGGGTGCCGTCATCGGACTTGGCTTATTATTCTCTGTAAAATAGACAAGCGGAAGACTTGCACTGGCAGAAAGTAACAGCCGCAAGGTCTCCCCCTTACCTTTAAAGGTAAATAGAAGCTCGTCTTTCTCAGGCTGCGCAATCTTTGAGATCTTGCCACCCTCTAATTTATCTTTGATATCTCTTGTTAAATTTGCAATTACAATTCCGTCAAATGCCATAGGTGTACTCCTTATTCTTCATTCATAGCTAATTTCATTATACAAGATTTTGAGAAGCTTTACAAGGAAAGGGGGGAAACTTCATAACTTAACGTTGACTTGCTTTTCTATATGACTTATAATGTAGAATAGCTATGACGAAAGAGAGGCTACTACGGATGTTGAAAAGCATGACCGGTTTTGGTAGATGTGAAATTGTTACGGATGAATACAAAATTTCGGTGGAGATGAAGGCTGTAAATCATAGATATCTGGATTTGAGTATCAAGATGCCCAAGCGTTTTAATTACATTGAGGCAGGAATTCGTAATTTATTAAAGAATTATATTCAGCGCGGTAAGGTAGATCTTTTCATTAATTATGAAGATTACACAGAAAATCAATTATGTCTGAACTATAACAGTGCCTTGGCTGCGGAATATATGAATTGTTTTGCAAAGATGGAAGAACAGTTTGGAATTTCAAATGATATCCGCGTGTCCACATTGGCTCGTATGCCGGAAGTGCTCACCATGGAACAGGCACCCGAAGATGAGGAACATATGTGGAACGTATTATCCGCAACCATTCAAGAAGCCACTGATCAGTTTGTTGCAACGCGTAAATTGGAGGGAGAGAATTTAAAGAATGATTTACTGGGCAAATTAGATTATATGGAGGAATTGCTTACTTATATAGAAGAACGTTCTCCCGGACTCATAAGTGAATATCGATGTAAGCTGGAAGCTAAGGTTATGGAATTATTGGGAAACGCATCTTTAGATGAAGGCAGAATTGTTACCGAAGTGACGATCTTTGCAGATAAGATCTGCGTAGATGAAGAGACTGTTCGATTGAGAAGCCATATAGAGCATACCAGATCTGAGCTGTTGACAGGTGGAAGTATCGGGCGAAAACTGGATTTTATTGCACAGGAGATGAATCGGGAAGCCAACACTATTTTATCAAAAGCCAATGATTTGGCCATTTCGGATCGTGCCATTGCCTTAAAAACCGAGATTGAAAAAGTGCGGGAACAGATCCAAAATATTGAATAGATTAGGGGTATTGCTATGAATAACCAAGGGATTTTAGTGGTTGTCTCCGGGTTCTCCGGTGCCGGAAAAGGAACCCTGATGAATGCATTGTTAAAGAACTATCATAACTATGCATTATCCATTTCGGCTACTACCCGTGCTCCCAGAACTGGAGAGACAGAGGGAAAAGAATACTTTTTTGTAACGAAAGAACATTTTGAAGAGATGATTGATCAGGAAGAACTGATTGAATATGCCAATTATGTGAATCATTTCTATGGAACACCCAAACAATATGTGTTTCAGCAGATGGCAGAAGGAAAAGATGTCATCTTGGAGATTGAAATTCAAGGTGCATTAAAGATCAAGGAGAGGTTTCCAAAGGCACTTCTGTTGTTTGTATCACCGCCCACTGCGGATGAATTAAAGCTCCGTTTGATGCGGCGCGGTACGGAAAGTCCGGAAGTGATTGATGCCAGACTGCACCGTGCGTCGGAGGAATCCGCAGGGATGTCGTCCTATGATTATTTATTAATCAATGATGATATTGATACCTGTGTAGACGAAATGCATCACCTGATTCAAGGGCAGCACAACAAAGTAAGCAGTAATCTGGACTTTATTGAACAGATGAAACAGGAATTAAAAAAATTTTAGTCGAGAGGAGATTCATATGTTACATCCATCCTATACAGATTTAATTAATGTAGTCAACAGCGGAGTAGAACCCGGCGAGGAACCGGTTGTTCAGAGCCGTTATTCCATCGTCATTGCCACATCTCGGAGGGCCAGACAGATCATCGACGGTGTAGAACCTTTGGTACCGGCCATGGGTCGGAAGCCGCTTTCGATTGCAATTGAAGAATTATATGAGTCCAAAGTAAAAATTGTTAGCGAAGATGATATTTCTGAAGACGATATCGATTAGCTAATAGCAAAAGCCGTCTCCATACAACCGAGATGGCTTTTCGATACTTATGGCTTAAATTACAAGATAGATTAGGAGCTTTTGTATGAAAATATTATGTATTTCTCTTGGCTGTGATAAAAATCTGGTTGATACAGAGATGATGCTGGGTCTGTTAACGCGGGACGGATACACCTTTACCGATGAGGAACAGGAAGCCGATGTGATTGTCATCAATACCTGCTGTTTTATCAATGATGCCAAAGAAGAGAGTGTCAATACCATCTTAGAAATGGCAGAATTCAAAAAAACAGGCTGCTGCAAAGCACTGATTGTAACCGGCTGTCTGGCTGAACGCTACAAACAGGAGATCATCGATGAGATTCCGGAAGTAGATGGTATCTTGGGCACCTCGACTTATGATGAGATTTCAACGGTACTAAAAGAAGTGCTTGGTGGAAAAACCGTTTCTTGTTTTCATGATTTGAATGCATTACCTGAGATGGAAACCAGGCGTGTGATCACCACAGGTGGTTATTATGCATTTTTAAAGATTGCCGAAGGCTGTGATAAGCGATGCACTTATTGTATCATCCCCAATCTTCGCGGGAACTACCGCAGCGTTCCAATCGAACGCTTGATTTTGGAGGCAGCTTATCTGGCAGATCAAGGAGTTCGGGAACTCATTTTAGTTGCACAGGAAACAACGCTTTATGGTGTGGATCTCTATGGAGAAAAATCGTTATCTAAATTATTGAAGGAACTATGCAAGATCTCCGGTATTCGCTGGATTCGGATTCAATATTGCTACCCGGAAGAGATTACCGATGATTTGATCGAGACCATCCGATCAGAAGAGAAAATCTGTCACTATCTAGATCTGCCGATTCAACATGCCAGTGATCAGATCCTCAAGCGGATGGGACGCAGAACCAATCAGCTGCAGCTGCGTCAGACGATTGCGAAGCTGCGCACGGCGATTCCGGATATTGCACTGCGCACTACTCTGATTTCCGGATTTCCGGGTGAGACAGAAGAAGATCATGAGCTTTTGATGGATTTTGTAGATGAGATGGAATTTGAACGGTTAGGTGTATTTGCCTATTCTGCAGAAGAAGATACCCCTGCTGCTGCTTTTCCCGATCAAATCCCAGAAGACTTAAAAGAAGAACGCCGTGATGCCATTATGGAACTACAGCAAGAGATTTCATTTGAGAAATCAGAATCGATGATTGGACGCGTGCTGGAAGTAATGATAGAGGGAGAAGTTACCGATGAAGCAGCCTATGTCGGACGCACTTATATGGATGCCCCCAATGTAGATGGATTTATTTTTATTCATACCGATGCGCAATGGATGTCCGGAGATTTTGTGAGGGTAAAGGTCACCGGTGCACTGGAATATGATTTGATAGGAGAAATATACGATGAACATACCCAATAAACTGACGATATTACGTATTTTAATGATTCCTTTTTTTGTAGTGATGCTGCTGTTGGAGGGTGGAAGGAATCCAACTTACCGTTATGTTGCAGCTGCTATTTTTATCGTGGCCAGTCTGACGGATTTACTGGATGGAAAGATTGCAAGAAAGTATCATTTGGTTACAAATTTCGGAAAATTCATGGATCCGCTTGCCGATAAACTGCTCGTTTGTTCTGCCCTGATTTGTTTGATTGAATTGGGACAGCTTCCGGCCTGGATGGTCATAGTGATCATCAGCCGCGAATTTATTATCAGTGGCTTTCGTTTGGTGGCTTCCGACAACGGTATCGTGATTGCTGCCAGCTATTGGGGAAAATGGAAGACCGTTTTTCAAATGGTTTCCGTGATCTTATTAATTTTGAATCTTTCTCCACTGCATCTGGTTACCGCGGCATGTGTTTGGATTGCACTTGTATTAACGGTGATTTCATTAGTGGATTACCTTGTAAAAAATCATAAAGTACTTACCGAAGGGAGTATGTGAGCATGATAGTGGAAGTCATATCCGTAGGAACGGAATTATTATTGGGTAACATTGTAAATACGAACGCTCAATTTTTGGCAGAAAAATGCGCTCTGCTTGGATTATCTATGTACAATCAGGTTGTCGTGGGGGACAATAAAAAGCGTTTATCAGAGAGTATTCAAACAGCTTTGAGCCGCTCGGATATTATCATTCTAACCGGTGGTTTAGGACCTACCGAAGACGATCTGACCAAAGAAGCATGTGCAGAGGTGATGGGTTTTACTTTGGCAGAAGACCCTCATACCAGAACACGTACCGAGGAATATTTTAAAAACAGTATTTATAAAGATATTCCGGATAACAACTGGAAACAAGCAGTCGTTCCGGTAGGAAGTAAGATTCTGGATAATGATAACGGCATTGCACCCGGTATTATTATGGAAAAAGATGGAAAAATCGCTATTTTGCTTCCGGGACCTCCCAACGAATTATATCCGTTATTTATGAATCAGATCTATCCTTATTTGCAAAAACTACAGCCTGAGATGATTCTCTCCCAAATGATCAAGATCTGTGGAATGGGTGAGAGTCAGGTAGAAGATAAGATTCTGGATCTGATTAGTCAGCAGACCAATCCAACCATTGCCACCTATGCGAAAACAGGAGAAGTACATCTTAGGATTACCGCAAAAGCCACAAGTGAAGATGCCGCAAGAGAGTTGATCAAACCGATTACCAAAGAAATCAAAAATCGATTTGGCAATTTTGTCTATAGTATCCGCGAAGATGAAACCTTGGAGATGGCAGTCGTCAAATTATTGACCAAATATGAGTTGACCGTGACCACAGCAGAATCCTGCACCGGAGGTCTTTTAGCCGGACGCTTGGTGAATGTACCCGGAGTCTCCAAAGTATTTCGAGAAGGTTTTATTCCCTATTCCAACAAGGCCAAACGCAAGATTTTGGATGTCAATAAAGCAACCTTAAAAAAATACGGAGCTGTCAGCAAAGAGACTGCTAAAGAGATGGCAACCGGCGGTGTTTTTGCAACCGATGCAGATGTGTGTATTGCGATTACCGGTCTGGCCGGACCGGATGGAGCCACCGAGGAGAAATCGATTGGTCTGGTATATATTGCCTGCTACATGAAGGATAAGGTCAATGTAGAAAAGTATCAATTTAAGGGAAATCGCAATAAGATTCGTGAACAGGCTGTTGTCAAAGCACTGGATCTGCTGCGAAGGTCCATCCTTGAAAATTATGGAAATAAAAATTAGGAGGCGAATTTTATGAAAATAAATCAGCTGAAAAAACAGTTGTCGGCTGCATACCGCTATTCTTGGTGTCGCTTGGCCCTGAACTATTATAGTTTTTATGATGCTGTCTGTGATTCCGTTGAGGAAGAGAACGATGCGCAGATCTTTTTGGATGAATTTCAGCAGATTTTACGAAACTTTCTGAATCATCAAGCTGGTTTGGAAGAATTGGAAGAATTGAGAAATCAGATGATACAGAAGGTAGAAATCGTCGTTGCGTATGTTGATTGTTTTCAAATTTATGAATATGTATTCAATCGCATGGAACGCAGATTTACAGACGGTGTAAAGATCACGGAATCACCGGAGGACTTTACCACACATCTCATGAGCTTTATACTAAGTTCCCAGGATGCCTTCGTGGTGAATAGCCGTATCCAGCAGGTGATCAGCCAACTCCCGACTCGCTATACCAGACAAAAATTCTATAGCTTGCTATGCGATGGTCTGTCTGTTTATATCGGATCTGATAAAAAGAGTCTGAATGACCGCTTATATCTGCTTCGCACCGAGTCTATGGTGCAGTTACCGGAAGCAATGAAGGATGACTATCCGGAGCTTTTTGAACGGTTAAATCAATTAGAACAATTAAATTATTTAAAACTAGAGCAAACCGAATATCAAACCGGTTTGGATCACATCCATGATACGGCAGAACAGCTGAATCATTTGGCAGAGATTTATGACCGACTGCAGGAGATGATCAATGACCTCTATGTACTGTTTCTGGCACAGGATTTTGCTCTTGTGGACGTTTCTGAAAATAAAATCTGCCAAGAAATAGTAAGCCGTGTATTAAAGGAACTCTTGGAGGGTAATACTTCTATGGTAGAAGATGAGATTACCGATATGCTTTATGATTTGGAAGGAAAGCAAGAAGCAGCCATGGAAGATTATCTTTCTGTTCCGCTGCAGCCTGCACAGTTAAACGATCCTATGGGTGAAGCTTTAGTCAAAATTGACAAGCTGTTATCTACCAGTCCCTTTGTGAATTTAAAAGAAACCGCAGAGACCGAAGCCTTGGTGGAACGCAGTGATGTAGAACAGGCAGTGGCTGCTTTTCGGGAACCATTGGATCTTATGTTTTCCAAGCTGTCAAAACCTGTTTCCCGCGCCATTATGGCCAAGGTTTTATCGGATCTTCCGGTAATTTTCGGTTCCACAGAGGCATTAGAAACCTATATACTGGGAAGCTTAGAGGGCTGCAGTGATTGGGCAGAACGAGAAACCTGTATGGAATTGTTAAATCAAATGATGGAGATGGAAGATGCTTTGGTATAATCACCTATATGTAGGAGAAAAAGCAAAGAAGCATCGCTTTACAATCATTCAGAAGCTTCGAAAAAACCAGATTCAGCCCGGTATTTACGTGATTACGCCTGCGTCCAATCCCAACAATATTATGGATATCTATTCCACGATGATGCTGTTTGAGGCTCCGATTGAAACCAAAGAATGGATGGTGATCGGGATTGCGGACGGATATCAGGAGGCCCTGGAACTTTGCAGAGAGATTGTAGATGCGATGTATCAAAAAACCGGGGCATTTTGCCTACGGGAATTTTTAGAGGAAAAGTAAGCGATAAGGTGTGATGAGATGCTGCATGTATTATGGATTATATTAAAGATCATCGGATTTGTAATACTTTTAGTAGTTGGCATCCTGTTGGGATTCGCACTGCTTGTGCTTTTCGTACCCATTCGCTATCATGCCGATGGTGCTTATGACCAGAGGATGCGCGGAAGATTGCACATAACTTGGCTGTTACATATGCTGTCGGTTGCGATTGCCTATGAGGAAGATCTGCAGATTGCCATCAAGGTATTGGGATATCAGCTGTTTCCAAAACTCAAACCGGCGCATCGGTCGGATCCCGCCCCCGAGGAATCCGAGCTGTTGCAAACGCAGGAGTTACACGAAGAGGATTCAAAAGAGGATCCAAAAGAATATTCCAAGGAATATCCGAAGGTTGCACCCAAAGTTGCTCCCGATAGTCCCAAAAGATCGGTAACCGTATCCGATACCGTACCGAAGCCTCAAACAATCTTTGAAAAAATTAAGTTTTTA
>JAVXIV010000027.1:0-14529 GCA_036785645.1 Hungatella sp. | reverse complement strand
TGCAGGTTTCACAGGTGATCTATATGGGCTGCCTGCGCGGAGCCGGTGATGTTTTATTTACAACGGTTACCTCTACGATCAGTGTGACACTGGTGCGAACTGCAGCCTCCTATCTCTTCTGTTATACGCTTGGATTTGGTTTAATTGGAATCTGGTTTGGTGTCGTGGCAGATCAATTGTGCAGATTCCTTCTGACTAGATGGAGATTTCGATCCGGTGTATGGACCAAAGTAAAGATATAATATGCTTTTATAACCGGAAGTTATACTACTAATTCCAATCTCATATATAGAATTTATAGAAAATCGTGGTACGCAGTTGAAAAATATACATAAATGCGATATTATGAGAAGAAATACTTGGTAAGAGGTGAATTTGAATGGATTATCAGATAACAGTGATTCCCGGAGACGGCATAGGGCCGGAGATTATTCGCGAGGCACAGAAAGTATTAGATCGAGTGGGAGCGAAATATAATCATGAATTTCATTATACAGAAGTACCTATGGGTGGCATTTCTATCGATGCCTATGGAGTGCCGCTGACCGAGGCTGCGTTAGAGACTGCGAAGCAGAGCGACGCGGTTTTACTGGGGGCAGTCGGCGGAAAAGTGGGCAATTCCAGATGGTATGATGTGGCACCAAACCTAAGACCGGAAGCGGGTTTATTAGCAATCCGTAAAGGTCTTAATTTATTTGCCAATATACGTCCGGCATACCTTTACCGGGAATTGGCGGCAGCCTGTCCCTTGAAATCGGAGATTATCGGAGATGGGTTTGATATGGTGATCATACGGGAATTGACCGGCGGACTTTATTTTGGAGAGCGTCATACGGGAGAAGTAGACGGTGTGATGACGGCGGTAGATACCCTGACTTACAACGAACAGGAGATTCGTCGGATTGCAATCAAGGCTTTTGACATTGCCATGAAGCGCAAGAAGAGCGTGGTCAGTGTGGATAAAGCCAACGTATTGGATTCTTCCAGACTTTGGAGAAAGGTGGTAGAGGAAGTGGCCATAGACTATCCGGAAGTGGCGCTGAGTCATATGTTAGTGGATAATTGTGCGATGCAGCTGGTGATGAATCCGGGGCAGTTTGATGTGATCTTGACCGAGAATATGTTTGGAGATATCTTGTCAGATGAAGCCAGTATGATCACGGGTTCCATCGGGATGTTATCTTCTGCCAGTTTAAATGAAGGCAAATTCGGAATGTATGAACCCAGTCATGGTTCGGCACCGGATATTGCGGGAATGGATCTTGCCAATCCGATTGCGACCATCTTATCGGCAGCGATGATGCTGCGTTATTCTTTCGATCTGGATCCGGAAGCGGAGGCAATTGAGACCGCCGTTTTACAGGTCTTGAAGGCAGGATATCGCACCGGGGATATTGCATCCTTCGGGTGTACAAAAGTTGGAACTGCACAGATGGGCGATTTGATCGCAGCCGGAATATAGAGGAGGAAGACCATATGAGAAGTGATTCAGTTAAATTAGGAATGCAGCAGGCGCCTCATCGATCCTTGTTCCATGCTTTGGGTATGACCGAGGAAGAGATGCAAAAACCTCTGGTGGGAATTGTCAGTTCTTATAATGAGATTGTTCCGGGACATATGAATTTGGATAAGATTGTAGAAGCGGTGAAACTGGGCGTAGCGATGGCGGGTGGAACTCCGGTTGTATTTCCGGCGATTGCGGTCTGCGATGGAATTGCAATGGGACATATTGGTATGAAGTATTCGTTGGTGACCAGAGATTTGATTGCAGATTCTACGGAATGTATGGCAATGGCACATCAGTTTGATGCATTGGTTATGGTTCCAAACTGTGATAAGAATGTACCGGGACTTCTGATGGCAGCCGCACGGGTAAATATCCCGACGGTATTTGTCAGTGGAGGTCCGATGCTGGCCGGGCATGTGCAGGGGCATAAAACCAGCCTATCCAGCATGTTTGAGGCGGTTGGCTCTTATGCGGTAGGCAAGATGAGTGCAGAAGAAGTCTATGAGTATGAATGCAAAGCTTGCCCAACCTGTGGCTCCTGCTCCGGTATGTATACGGCCAACAGTATGAATTGTCTGACCGAAGTACTGGGGATGGGACTGCAGGGCAATGGCACGATTCCGGCAGTTTATTCGGAACGAATTAAACTGGCCAAACATGCGGGGATGGCAGTTATGGATTTATACCGTAGGAATATCTGTCCCAGAGATATTATGACCAAGGACGCATTTATGAATGCGCTGACCATGGATATGGTTTTGGGATGCAGTACCAACAGTATGCTCCATCTTCCGGCGATTGCGCATGAAGCCGGTATTGAATTAAATGTAGACATTGCCAATGAGATCAGTTCCAAAACACCGAATCTTTGTCACCTGGCACCGGCAGGGCCTACTTATATCGAAGATCTGAATGAAGCGGGCGGGGTCTATGCCGTGATGCATGAGGTCAGCAAGATAGGCGCACTGCATCTGGACTGTATCACTGCAACGGGGAAAACCGTTGGAGAGAATATCAAGGACTGTATCAATCGAAATCCGGATGTCATTCGTACGATTGACAACCCTTACAGCAAAACCGGTGGGATTGCGGTACTAAAGGGCAATTTGGCCCCGGATTCCTGCGTGGTCAAACGTTCTGCAGTGGTTCCCGAGATGCTGCAGCATGAAGGCCCGGCCAGAGTTTTTGATTGTGAAGAGGATGCAGTGGCAGCGATCAAGGATCAAAAGATTCAAGCAGGAGATGTGGTGGTGATTCGTTATGAAGGACCAAAAGGCGGTCCGGGTATGCGTGAGATGTTAAATCCAACCTCGGCAATCGCCGGTATGGGTCTGGGTTCGAGTGTCGCACTGATCACGGACGGTCGTTTCAGTGGCGCTTCCAGAGGTGCTTCCATCGGTCATGTATCACCGGAGGCAGCCGTGGGCGGACCGATTGCTCTGGTGAAAGAAGGGGATCTCATTGCCATTGATATCAGTGCCAATACGATTGAATTAAAGGTATCGGAAGAAGAACTGGAATCCAGAAGAGCGGCATGGAAACCCAGAACTCCGCAGGTAACGACGGGATATTTGGCTCGTTATGCGGCGCAGGTTACTTCCGCCAATCGCGGCGCCGTGTTGGAAGTCCACTGACATTTTCGGGGATTGTGGAAGCAGAGAAGAAGGAGAGTGGCAGATGAATACATTAACAGGAGCAGAAATAGTCATCGAATGTTTGAAGGAGCAGAAGGTGGATACGGTATTTGGCTATCCGGGCGGTACGATTTTGAATATTTACGATGCGCTGTATAAACATCAGGATGAGATTACGCATATTTTGACATCTCACGAACAGGGGGCGGCACATGCAGCCGATGGATATGCGAGAGCCACCGGAAGAGTGGGTGTGTGTTTGGCGACGTCGGGCCCCGGCGCTACGAATTTAGTGACCGGGATTGCCACTGCCTATATGGATTCGATACCGATGGTAGCGATTACCTGCAATGTAGCGGTCAATTTACTGGGGCGGGATAGTTTTCAGGAGATTGATATTGCGGGAATCACCATGCCCATTACCAAGTATAACTTTATTGTGAAGGATATCAGCAAATTAGCAACCACGCTTCGGCGCGCCTTTACCATTGCACAGACCGGCCGCCCGGGTCCGGTACTGATTGATATCACCAAGGATGTGACGGCCAATACCTGTGAGTATGAGTATCAGGCACCGCCTGAAATCGTACGGCAGTCCGATCAGATTACCGAAGAAGATATGGAGACGGCATTGACTCTGATTCGCAAATCGGCAAAGCCATTTATCTTTGTGGGTGGCGGTGCCATCATTGGGGAAGCAGCAGATGAAGTGCGCGCGTTCGCCCATAAGATTCAGGCTCCGGTAGCCGATAGCCTGATGGGCAAAGGTGCATTTGACGGAACCGATGAATTGTATACCGGCATGATCGGAATGCATGGAACGAAAACGTCCAATTTTGGTTTTACGGAATGTGATCTGCTAATTGTTATTGGTGCCAGATTCAGTGACCGCGTGACCGGAAATGCTTCCAAGTTTGCGAAAAATGCCAAGATCCTGCAGTTGGATGTGGATCCGGCGGAGATCAATAAGAATATTAAAACACATGCCAGCATCATCGGCGACGTGAAAGTGATTTTAAGAAAATTAAATGCCCGCTTGGATCCGATCAATCACGATGAGTGGATCGCTCATATCGAGCGGATGAAGGATATGTATCCGCTTCGTTATAATAAGAAAGTTTTAACCGGGCCCGGTGTGATAGAAGCCATTTACGATTTGACAAAAGGGGAAGCCATCATCACCACTGAGGTGGGACAGCATCAGATGTGGGCAGCGCAGTATTATAAATATAAAAATCCGAGATCTTTCTTGACCTCCGGGGGGCTTGGAACCATGGGCTATGGTCTGGGAGCGGCGCTTGGAGCCAAGATGGGATGTAAGGATAAGACGGTTTTTAATATCGCAGGAGATGGCTGTTTTCGTATGAATATGAACGAGATTGCAACGGCAACCCGCTACAATATTCCGATTATTCAAGTGGTTATCAACAATCATGTGCTGGGTATGGTACGTCAATGGCAGACCTTGTTCTACGGAAAAAGATATTCGCATACCGTATTAAATGACCAAGTGGATTTTGTAAAATTGGCAGAGGCGATGGGGGCCAAGGCTTACCGCGTCACCAGTCAGGAAGAGTTAAAACCGGTTTTACAAGAAGCGATGGAACTGGATGTTCCGGTTGTCATTGACTGTCAGATCAACTGTGACGATAAGGTATTTCCCATGGTTTCTCCGGGAGCACCGATCGATGCGGCATTTGATGAAACCGATTTGGCTCTTTAACATAGTGTATTCAATTAACAAAATAATATAGGGGTAGGAAAGAGAGGAAAGTTATGAGCAGAGTGTATAATTTTTCAGCAGGACCGGCCGTATTGCCGGAGGAAGTTCTGAAAGAAGCAGCGGAGGAGATGCTTGATTACCGCGGTACCGGAATGTCGGGGATGGAGATGTCGCATCGATCTAAGGCCGACGACACGATCATCAACGAAGCAGAAGCAGATCTTCGCGAATTGATGGAGATTCCGGATAATTACAAGGTGCTCTTCCTCCAAGGCGGTGCATCCCAGCAGTTTGCCATGATCCCGATGAATTTGATGAAAAACAAGGTGGCCGATTACATCATTACCGGACAATGGGCAAAGAAAGCTTATCAAGAAGCGCAGCTGTTTGGCAAAGCCAATGCGATTGCATCCAGTGCGGATAAAACGTTTAGTTATATTCCGGATTGTACGGATCTGCCCATCTCTCCGGATGCAGATTATGTCTATATTTGTGAAAATAACACGATTTACGGAACCAAATTCAAAGAACTTCCCAATACCAAGGGCAAGACATTGGTAGCCGATGTATCTTCTTGCTTCCTATCGGAACCGGTGGATGTGACAAAATACGGAGTGATTTACGGTGGCGTTCAGAAGAATGTAGGTCCGGCCGGTGTTGTCATTGTCATTATCCGTGAAGATTTGATTACAGAAGAGGTACTTTCGGGAACCCCTACGATGCTGCGTTATAAAACGCATGCAGATAACCAATCACTTTACAATACACCGCCTGCTTATGGCATTTATATTTGCGGCAAAGTGTTTAAATGGTTAAAACAGCGCGGCGGCTTGGCTGCGATGAAAGAATATAACGAGAAAAAAGCACAGATTTTATATGATTATTTGGATGGCAGCAGCCTGTTCCACGGAACCGTTGTGAAGAAGGATCGTTCACTGATGAATGTGCCGTTTGTTACCGGCGACGAAGAACTGGATGCTTTGTTTGTCAAAGAATCCAAGGCAGCCGGATTTGAAAACCTGAAAGGTCATCGGAGCGTCGGAGGCATGAGAGCCAGTATCTACAATGCAATGCCGATAGAAGGTGTAGAAAAATTGGTTGCATTTATGAAAACATTTGAGGAGGCGCACAAGGCATGAGAAAAATTCATTGTTTAAATCCGATATCCAAATTCGGAACGGAGCTATTTACGGATAATTATGAAGTGACAGACGATATGAAGGAGGCAGAGGGTGTGCTGGTGCGCAGTGCTTCCATGCATGATCTGGAGATGCCGGGAAGTCTGTTGGCGATTGCGCGCGCCGGTGCCGGTGTCAACAATATACCGTTGGATGTTTGTGCAGAAGCCGGAATTGTGGTGTTTAATACTCCGGGCGCCAATGCGAATGGGGTGAAGGAATTGGTGATTGCCGGTTTGCTGTTGGCCTCTCGGGATGTGGTAGGCGGAATTAACTGGTGCCAGACGATCAAGGAAGATCCCAATATCGCAAAGTCGGTTGAAAAAGGCAAAAAGGCATTTGTCGGCTGCGAGATTAAAGGCAAGAAATTGGGTGTCATTGGACTGGGAGCAATCGGTGCAGAAGTCGCCAATGCTGCTGCAGCACTGGGGATGGAGGTTTATGGCTATGACCCGTTTATTTCCATTAATGGAGCTTGGTCTTTATCCCGTGATGTGAAGCATATCACCTCGGTGGATACGATTTATCAGGAATGTGACTATATTACGATTCATGTTCCTCTTTTAGACAGTACCAAAGGCATCATCTGCAAGAAGACGATGGATGAGATGAAAGACGGCGTTGTGATTCTAAACTTTGCCAGAGATCTGCTGGTTCAGGATGAAGATATGGCAGCAGCGTTAAGCTCCGGAAAGGTACATAAATATGTGACGGATTTCCCCAATTCTCAATCGGCGAAGATGCCAAATACCATTGTCATCCCTCATCTGGGTGCTTCAACAGAAGAATCCGAAGATAATTGTGCCGTGATGGCAGTGGAAGAGCTGATGGATTATCTGGAGCAGGGTAACATTCGCAATTCTGTGAATTATCCAAACTGTACGATGGGGATCTGTCATACGGCAAGCCGAATTGCAGTGCTGCATCGCAACATTCCCAATATGATCGGACAGATCACGGGAACTCTGGCGGCGGATGATGTGAACATCTCCGATATGACCAATAAGAGCCGGGATAAATATGCTTACACGTTGTTGGATTTGGAAAATCAGGTATCCGAGGCAACCATTGAGAAATTGAATGCAGTGCAAGGCATTCTTCGCGTGCGCGTGATCCAATAGATCAGGAGGAAGAGAAGATGGCAGTGGTAAAACCGTTTCAGGGGATCAGACCCAATACGCAGGTGGTATCGCAGGTGGCGGCTCTGCCCTATGATGTTTATAATCGAAAGGAAGCCTGCGAGGCAGTTGCAGGCAATCCTTTATCGTTTTTAAATATTGACCGCGCGGAGACGCAGTTTCCGGATACGGTAGATACCTATGCGCCCTGTGTCTATGATAAAGCCAAGGAGCTGCTGGATCGGGAGATTGCGGATGGAACCTTTGTGATGGATGTGACGGAATGCTATTATATTTATCAATTGACGATGGAGGGCAGAAGTCAGACCGGAATTGTGGGCTGCTCCTCTATTGACGATTACCGGAATGACGTGATCAAAAGGCATGAAAATACCAGAGAAGATAAGGAACAGGATCGCATTTGTCATGTCGATATTACCAATGCGCAGACCGGTCCGATCTTCCTCGCTTATCGCGGTCATGAAGCAATTGACAAAATCGTAGGTTTGGTCACCGGTACGGAACCGCTTTATGATTTTATATCTGAGGATGGAGTGGGGCATAAGATCTGGAAAATTGCTTCTGAAGATTTGGTATCTGAGGTAGAAGAAGCGTTTGCACAGATTCCGTTCACCTATATTGCGGATGGGCATCACCGTGCAGCTTCGGCAGTCAAGGTGGGGCTGAAACGTCGTGCGGAGCATCCGGAATATACCGGATCGGAACCGTACAATTTCTTCTTGTCTGTATTATTTCCGGATGATCAGTTGATGATTATGCCCTATAACCGTGTGGTTTCTGATCTCGCCGGTTTCAGTCAGGAAGCATTCCTGCATGCAGTAGCAGAAAAATTTGAAATGATCTGTGAAGAGGCTACCCCCTATGCTCCAACGGAAAAGGGAAGCTTCGGGATGTATTTGGGTGGTAAGTGGTATGCTTTGAAAATCAAACCCGAATTTGCTTCATCGGATCCGGTAAGAGGTTTGGATGTGTCGCTTCTTCAGGAGTGTTTGCTTGGCCCTATTCTTAAGATTGGAGACCCAAGGACGGATAAACGTATCGATTTTATCGGAGGAATCCGCGGCCTTTTGGAATTGGAGCGAAGAGTGAAGGAAGATATGGCAGTCGCATTTTCCATGTATCCAACTTCTATCTCGGAGTTATTTGCAGTAGCAGATGCAGGGCTGCTGATGCCGCCGAAATCTACTTGGTTTGAACCGAAGCTTAGAAGTGGACTATTCATTCACCGACTATAATATCGTATAGTCAAGAAAGTTAATTGGAAAACATAAGATGAGTAAAAAAGGAAAAAGCTATATACTGGGTGCGATACTGATTGCGATATTGTTTGCTGCACTGAGTATAGGATATTCTAGGTATACAATCGATTTGCTCACGGCGGAATCCAGAATGCATTTATCAGAAGTGGCCATACAGGGAGCTGCTTCTGTGGAACGACAAGTAGCACGCGATTTTGATATGTTGGAGATCTTGGCGGATGGAACCGTTTCTTATCCCGATATTCCGATGGAACAAAAAATCCAGCGCATCAAGCAGCAGGCGGATAAATTCGAACTGTTTCGGATTGCGATCGTAGATCTGCAAGGGCAGGCAACCAGCAGTGATGGGTATACCTTTTCCGTGGCAGATCGGGAATTTTTTCAGAAAGCCATAGGCGGTGAACGTGCACTTTCCGAACCGATTCTGGATAAAGTGGATGGCAAGACTGCGGGAATTGTCTATGCAGTACCGGTTCGTTATGAGGGCAAAATTATCAATGTTTTATTTTCCGGATATACGTTAGATACTCTTGTCAAACGAATTGATATTACTTTTTATCACCAAAGCGGCATGGCATTTATTACGAACTCATCCGGAGACATTCTTTTGCATCCCATTACGGATCGTCAGGGAAAAAATTTCTTTGAGGTCGCCAGCCGCACCAATCCGGAAGAGAAAATAGACGATTTTAAAAACGGTCTTAGGCAAGGGACAACCGGAGCCACCCGACTCAATATGGAGGGGGATGATCGCTTTTTTGCGTATGCACCTATCGAGGGAGCCAATGATTGGTTTTTAGTGACTTCTTTGCCAAAGACGGTCGTCTTTGAACGTTCCCAGAAGGTTATTTTCCTGACGATGCTGCTGTTGCTGGTGATCGCAATTATATTTGTACTGACTTTGGTCTATATTGTGGTGACAAAAAGGAAATCGGATGCCCAGATGGTAAAACTGGCATACTATGATCCGCTCACAGGTATGGCCAACAGCGAACGATTTCAACTGGATGCAGAGGAGCTTTTTAAAAAGTCTGATCCGAAAAATTATGCACTGCTGAATTTTGATATCAAACAGTTTCGCTATCTGAATCAGGCGTTGGGGTATCATGCAGGAGATGACCTGCTTCTCTATATTGCAAAGTGCTTGAACGATGTGGCACAAAATGGTGAAATATATGCTCGGATTGGCGCGGATCAGTTTGTGCTTCTGTTCTTAAATCGAGGGGAAGAGAAAAACGGAGACTATGTAAGATCTCTGCGCGAGGCCATCGCAGGATGGGGAAAATATTCCGATCGGTATTATCCTACCGAAATTGTTTTTGGAATCTATCATCTGGGAGAACAAGACAGCGATATTATGACCTCTATTGAAAAATCCAACATCGCACGTAAATCGGTCAAGAACAGCTATGAGCCGAATATCGCAATTTATGACAAAGAGATGCAGGACCGAATTGATTATGATAAGAAATTAGAGGGATGGATGGAACCGGCATTAAAGCACGGTGAATTTCAGCTGTTTATTCAACCTAAATATAGTCTTTTGACCGGAGAAATTGTGGGGGGAGAAGCACTGGCAAGATGGCTGCGACCGGATGGTACGGTGATTATGCCGGGAGATTTCATACCGATTCTGGAAAAAACAGGTGGCATCTATGATTTGGATATGTATATGCTGGAGCAGCTTTGCCAATTTATCCAAACACGGCTGGAGGACGGCATCGACATGGTAAACATTTCCATCAATCAGTCTCGCAACTATATGTATCGGCCGGCTTATACAGATACCATTTGCCAAATACTGAAAGAGGCAGACGTATCCCCCCGGATGCTGGAACTGGAAATAACCGAGAATATGGTTTATACGGATCTGGCTCAGCTGATTACGGTACTGGAGGGATTGCATGAAAAAGGATTTTGTATATCGCTGGATGATTTCGGTTCCGGATATTCCTCTTTAACTGTACTAAAGGATCTACCGGTAGATGTATTAAAGCTGGATCGCTTTATGCTGGGTGAGACTTTGGATTCCGACCGGGAAGCAACCATCGTCACCAATGTGATCAGAATGGCAAAGGAATTGAATATGGCGATTGTAGCCGAGGGTGTTGAGACCCAGGAGCAGGTGGTCTTTTTACGAAATGCCGGCTGCGAGATAGCACAGGGATATTATTATTCCAAACCGGTTCCTGCGGAAGAATTTGGCCGGATGTTGCATAAGCGCAGTCATCCGTGACCCTGCGCCAATGCAAATTCTAAGGCAATCGCCCAAACGCTTCGATTTTGTGCCCAGATAGTCGGATATTCCGACATGGAAAGCGGGCAGGGATTTTGTCCCACTTCGAGCGTTACACTGGGAGCAAAATTGGCAGAATTAGACTGCATCCAGTCTTTAAAACCGCCGCCGGATACTGCAGAAGACATGTGGTATCCGGTAGCCGCTGAGATGAGATTGCCCAAATGTCTGGACGCATCCCGACAGTGGTTTACCGGATAATCCCAATAAATTAATTGTCCCATAGAATGGTAGCTGATCGTAGCCGCCCACTGTCTTTGATTCACCAGATTGACCAGTGCCTGTGTTTCCGGTTCGGATGCGGGACTCGTTCCTTTATAAGAATCATAAGAAGGATAGGGTGTATAGGTTGGGATTTCTGCCCAACCGGCATCGAAGCTACGATTTAAATCCAATCCTCTGGCATTTGATTTCCATCTGGATAGGTAAGCATTCAAATTGGCAGATGCTCGGCCATGCAGCCGGTCGGTGTCATAGCAACGCAAAATCTCTTGCTTTAATGATTCCGAGCGGATGCCGCTCAGACCAAATTGGCTCAGTGTGGTGCCGTCCGGGTTGCTCATAGGAACATAATGAATCGCAGCTTGCGAAAACATCTCTGCGATGCTTTTTCCGTGATAACTGCCGCGGTAATAAACGTCTAATGCCTGTTCTGCCTGCTTCATGGTCAATAAGGGTGTCATATATTCGCGGGCATGTATGCCTGCCTGAATCAAAATATGCCGATCGGCATGCGGATTTCCAAGGATGAGTTCATAGATATCTCTTCCATCCAATGAGGTTCCTATGATGTTGACCGTCAGGATATCCGGATAGGCGGCAGATAGATTGTGAATATCGGTCACCATCTGATCATAAGAATATTTGTCCGGTGTAGGAACTATGGGAGTCTGCACTTCCAAATCATGGATTTCACCTTCTAAATGAATCTTGGTTGCATCATATTGCCAGGCGGTGGAAGCGGATGCCACCTGCGCTTTTCCGGAACCCGGTATACCCGGTCCTATTTCTTGGGCAAAAGCGGTGGAGGTAGCCATGCTCCGAGCGAAAAACAGGCATAAAAGCAAGCTTATTACGATCTCATTTCTTCTCATTTGTCCAAATCTCCATTTTTTTTAGAGTATACCACCAAAAAGGATCATTTCCGGATCGCCTGCCTGAAATGCTGTTAAAATGTCCTGAATGGTATGCAGGATTAGTGTGGAATCCTTGGATCCTTCATCTGATACATCCGATTGTATTCTTTGGTTTCCGGATTTTTGACTACCTCTGAGCGGTTCATAGCCAAAAATTTTGTGAGCTCATAGCAGTCGATCCAAATTTCATGATTTCCTTCTTTTTGAGATTCGTCAAAAATGAGTTGAAGACCAAAGTGCAGATGGGGGTCATCTAGGTTGTTGGTGTTCTCGGTTTGGCTGTAACCGGTGCGTCCCAGATAGCCAATGACATCTCCGGCCAAAACGGTACTGCCTTCGCAAAGTGATTTATGATAGGGGTAGTTTTTGCGTAAATGTGCATAGTAATAGTAACGCTTTTTATCAAAACTGCGGATTCCAAGCCGCCAGCCGCCATATGGATTCCAACCGATGGCTTCTACATAACCGGATTCTACCGCGGTAATCGGAGTGCCCACCTGCCCCATCATGTCATGCCCCAGATGTTGGCGGCGGTAGCCATAGCTGCGCGCCACACCAAAGTCATCATAGTCTTGGTAGGGATAGTTTTTGGCAATCGGAGAAAAGGCTTTTAAACCATATTTTGTTACCCAGATAGGATCGCCGGCATCTGTCTGGGAAAGCATGGATACCGGAGCTTCGGATGCAGGAATCTCAATCTGATAGGTGCCCACCATGCCATCTAAAACGGCTGTGTAGGCTTCCAAATAATAGGGATAGTATTTCATATCCGAGGTGATGACATCCATCGTTTCGCCGCTTAAGAGACGATTGGTAAGTGCAGTCATGTCTTTGGGGCGATAATTAGAAAAATCACCGCCATATCGGGCACCTAAATAGGATAAGAGTGAAATCCAGTTTAAATGAATGGTCGATTGACAGGTATCCACATCGTAGCGGAAGGCTTGTGTCAGGGCTTCACAGGTAACGTCAAAATCCACCCATTTGATGTAGGATTTTTCTGCTTCGGGGGGAGTGGCTGTGAAGGCAGAATGCAGCTTGTCTTTTGAGCTTTGTATGACCGGTGTGATTCCGGGAGAGGCGGACAGCAGGAGGAAGATAAGGACAAGGGTTTCCAACAGGATAAACCCATGTTCCGGTGTCGGATGCAGTTTCATGAATGGATTCCTTTCCCAATCGGTATGAAGGCATGGTATCAGAGGATCTCTACCTAAAAGATATGTATCAAAATCGGGAAATATGCTTATGAAAGAGTATTTAGGAGGAAGATATGACAGAAAGAGAAAAAATGCTGGCAGGAGAACTATATGATTGCGGAGATGCAGAATTGCTTACGCAGTGGCATAGGGCGAAGGATTTGATCCGTGATTATAATGGTACAGACTCCGCAGATGGAAAGACCAAAGAGAAAATTTTAAATGAATTGTTGGGCGGACAGGGAAAAAATCTATGGATTACCGCTCCGTTTTATGTGGATTATGGAAATAACATCTATTTTGGCAATCATTGTGAAGTAAATATGAATTGCACTTTTTTGGATGACAATAAGATTGTGATAGGGGATCATGCCTTGATTGCTCCGAATGTTCAGATTTATACGGCCTTTCATCCGACCCATGCGCAGGATCGCTTTGGAGCGGTGAAGGAGGATGGCAGTTTTGAATTTTGCAAGACCCAAACCGCCCCGGTGATCCTCGGTGACAATGTATGGATTGGAGGCGGTGCGATCCTGATGCCGGGTGTGACGATCGGAGATAATACGGTGATCGGAGCCGGCAGTATCGTCACCGGGGATATCCCTGCAAACAAAATCGCATATGGCAATCCATGTCGGGTTATTCGGGAGAATCTGCCGAGTCTATGAGGTGAGAGCCTGAGTTTATGCCGGATCATAAGGTGAGGATCTCTCCATCATCCGGAACCAAAAGATTGCCATGGTAATACGCTCTTCCTTCGGTCAGGTAGAGATGCTTTCGCCGGTTATAGGACTTATCTTCGGTGTGCCACAGAACCAGATTGGGAATATGAAGCTGTTCGGCCAGTTCACAGGCATCCTTGACGGTGCTGTGATGCTTCTCGTAGGGCTGAAATGTATCTCGTTGGCTATAGAGGCAGAATGCTTCGTGCAGCAGCCAGTCACTGCCTTCTACATAGGTGGCGCAGCCTGAGTTGTATGGTTCATCTCCGGCACAGGTGAGGCGGGTTCCGTCTTCTAATAGGGTGGTAAAACCATATTGTTTTGCTTTCGTGGAGTGAATATCAAAGAAGGTGATCGGATAGTTTAGAATCGTGCGGCACTCCCCATCCGAGACCGGGATGAGATGAATGCGATCGCCGATCATTTGGAAAAACTTGCCCTGTAGCGTCAAACGGCAGATGGTGGTGATGGGTTCTACGAGTCCTTCGTGGCAGTAGATCTTGAGATCGCCGTCATAGTGTCCCTTTTTCATCTGTGTGGCAATGACACGCACCATCCAGACGATGCCTAAGATGTGGTCGGTGTGTTCGTGTGTAATAAAGATATGGTGAATATCCCGAATCTCAACCTTCATATCTTCCAGAATGCGTAAAATACCATTGCCGCCTCCGGTATCCACCATGAAAAATTGTCCTTCGGGATTTTTAAGTGCGAAGCAAGTGTTATAACAGTGGGTTAC
>JAVXIV010000026.1:3748-14655 GCA_036785645.1 Hungatella sp. | reverse complement strand
CAGCAGCAGGGTATAGAGACAGTCCCGAACACTCAGAACATCGCCCTCGTCCAGACCGGCACTGGTACTGTTGGCTTCTACATTGTAAACGGCATTATGTGAGAAGGTAACGGTCTCATCCAGACCGCAGCGTTCCAGAACGATGAGTGCGGTTAAGATCTTGGTAATGCTAGCGGGAAAATAGGGAATATGGAGATTTTTTCCATAGAGAACAGCACCGGTATCGGCATCCATAACGATACCGCCCTCGGCTTCAATAGAAACGTTGGCAGGCCAAGCGGTGGCAGCCAATGTTTGGGTTGGGAATAACCCTAATACCATAGACAGGCATAGGAGCATCATATATAGTTTTTTCATCTATCTTAATCTCCAAACTTTAGTATCATCAAAAAGCACAATTCATTAATCTACAGTATAGGCTATTTTGATAGACAAGTAAAGAAATTGTGCTATTTTTTCTGTTTATGAATATAGAAGAGGCAGATTACGAACAAAATCAAAACAGCTCCGCCATAGATCATTCCAATTCGGGCGGCAGTATCCACGAAAAATGGTTCCGGAACGATGTTGATCAATAGATCGGTACGAGGATCCAGAAGCCATAAGTCATTTCGAAAGAAGATTTTGTGGAAAAGTACAAAATATTTTGTGAAGTCTGTGGATATGATTCCGGTCAGCAAGCATACGGTTGCAAAGAATAAACCGGTTCCGATACAAATACTTTTTGGCAATACGTGTTTGATATTGGCTTTTATGATCCATAGTAAGAGAATGCAGAGAATACCAATTGCAATGCAAATTCTGCGCAGTACCATGGCTGCCAGAAATAATCCCCGTACGTCCATCATATGTGCGATTTCCCGCTCGTTAAAGAATTCTCTGGCTTCTCCGCCGACTATCGTGGGAACGTGCAGATCGGCCCGGTCACCCCGTAGGAATGCCATCATCTCATGAGTGACAGCAAGCAGATCCTCCATCTCCATATTGACGTCCTCAGCTACTTGGTATTTGGTATATTCTTTCTCATAGTAGCCGGGCGTCCAGTAGGTGACCGCTTCGATCGAGGTGATGAGCAGGGTGATCATCAGGCAGAAAGAACATAAGATGCCTAGGATATAGTGGAGCGCTTTCATGATCCAATCCCCCTGTGCTTTTCATTTGTTTTTTTAATTACTTTCAAGCGTGTAAATTCCTCCCGTTCTTTCTCTTCCAAGGAATTAGTGATGTTTTTTGTCAGAGTTTCGTAGGATGGAATGGTGATATTCTTTAAAGCATTGGCACGTTTTTGTGTCTTCTTGATGTTGTTGGCCAAACGGTAGGCGGAATTTTCTACCATAGAGAGCTTGATGGTCAGTTCCTTGACTTTTTCAAACTTCATGCGTGCATCGTCCAGAGATTCTCTGGTACTGTAGTAGGCATATGCCAGATTCATAGGGACTTCTTCATGCTGCACCAAAGGAATCTCAGTACCCATAATACTGCGTGATTTGACCTTGACTCCGGTCTCAATGGGAATGGAAGTGACGATTTCCTGAACATAGTTAATGCCCAGTTCGATATTGGCTTTTTGCAGGGCCTGATAAGCTTCTGTAAAGGTCGAGTCAATTGCAGACTGAATATCCTTGGCTTGGTCAATCAGCTCCATCAGCTCCCGAATCAGAATGTTACGCTTTTTATCCATCAAAACATAACCCTGACGGGCAAGGGTCAGAGAATTTTTGGCCAATATTAAATTGCCTTTGGTAGGAAATGAATTTGGATTCATAAAATGCCTCCTATTCTTCTGAAACAGCCTCGGTTGGTTGATAATACTGATCCAATACCTTGGTATCCATGCGATCTAACTCTTCTTTGGGAAGCAGTCCGAGCAGCTGCCATCCGATGGCCAGTGTGTCTACGATCGTACGATTCTCGCTGGGGGATTGCCCCACAAAATGCTTTTCAAATGCTTTGCCAAATTCCAAATACTTTTTATCGAGAGCAGATAGTTCGTCTTCACCGATAACGGAAGCCAGCGCTCTGGCATCGCCTACTTTGGCATAGCAGGAAAATAACTGGTTTGCCACATCCAGATGATCGGCACGCGTATAGCCTTCTCCGATTCCGTCCTTCATCAGACGCGAAAGCGAGGGCAGTACATTGATGGGCGGATAGATGGATTGCCCATGTAGGTTTCGATCCAGTACAATCTGACCTTCGGTAATATATCCGGTCAGATCGGGGATCGGATGGGTGATATCGTCGTTGGGCATGGTTAGGATTGGAATCTGCGTAACGGAGCCATTGCGTCCCGCTACGATGCCGGCACGCTCATAGATAGCGGCTAATTCACTGTATAAATAGCCCGGGAAACCCTTACGGGAAGGAATCTCTCCTTTGGAAGAAGAAACCTCACGCATTGCTTCCGCAAAAGAAGTCATATCGGTCAGGATAACCAAAATATGCATTCCTTTTTCAAAAGCCAGATATTCAGCCAAGGTCAAGGCCACCTTAGGAGTGATCAAACGCTCTACGACCGGATCGTTGGCCAGGTTGATAAACATAGCTACATGGGAAGAAACACCGCTTTCCTCAAAGGTGCGGCGGAAGAATTCCGCAACATCATATTTGACACCCATAGCGGCAAATACGATTGCAAATTCCTCATCGGAATCTTCACCCAGAGAAGCCTGCTGAACGATCTGAGCGGCCAGATTGTCATGCGGCAAACCATTGCCGGAGAAAATCGGCAGCTTCTGTCCGCGGCTTAGAGTCGTTAAACCGTCGATGGCAGAGATGCCGGTACGAATATAGTTACGGGGATATTCGCGGGTAACGGGATTCAAAGGCTTGCCGTTGATGTCTAACTTCACATCGGAACTGATATCTCCCAAACCATCGATGGGAACACCGATTCCGTTGAAGGTGCGACCGAGCATATCCTCCGATACCGCGATCTCCATGGGATGTCCCGTCAGTCTGGTATGCGTATTGCGTAGCGCCATGCCTTCCGTGCCTTCAAAGACCTGAATAATGGCTTTATCTTCATAAATCTCTACAATTCTGCCTAATTTTTTGGTTTTACCATCGACCATCATTTCTACGATTTCATCAAAGCCGGCACCCTGAACGCCCTCTAAAATAACCAAAGGTCCGTTAATCGCACTCAAACCTAGATATTCAATTGCCATTGTGGTACCTCCTTATGCGTTGCGTTCCATGACAGAATCATAGAACGTATCAATTGCTTTTTTATATTCATCAAATAGCTCAGGCTTGTCATTGGGGACATCATATTTGATGGCAATGACCCGATCAAAGATCGCATCTTCTTTTAAAACGGACATCGGCATACCCATCGAGATCAGGGAACGAGATTTCTTGTAGAGATACAAGATGGTGTCCATCATCAGAAACTGTTTTTGCATGGGCACGCAGGTGTCGTCCTTGTGGAAGGCATTTTGCTGTAAGAAACCGACACGGATGACTTTGGCGATCTCCAGAATCAGTCTCTGGTCATCCGGCAATACGTCGCTGCCGATCAGCTTTACGATCTCCATCAAGCTGCTCTCCTGATTGAGCAGATATACCATGCGATTGCGGTAGTCTACGAATTTCTTGTTGACGTGTTCGGTATACCACGGAGCCAGATCAATCAAATATTCCGAGTAGCTGCTCATCCATTGGATGGCCGGAAAATGTCTGGCATAGGCCAGAGACTTATCGAGTCCCCAAAAGCAGCGGACAAACCGTTTGGTATTCTGGGTAACCGGTTCCGAGAAATCACCGCCCTGCGGAGATACGGCGCCGATGATTGTGACGGAACCTTCGGAGCCGTTTAGATTTTGCATCATTCCGGCTCTTTCATAGAAAGCAGAAAGTCTGGAAGCCAAGTAAGCCGGAAAACCTTCTTCGGCAGGCATTTCTTCCAAACGACCGGAAATCTCACGAAGCGCCTCTGCCCAACGAGAGGTAGAATCCGCCATAATCGCTACATCATAACCCATATCACGATAATATTCTGCCAGAGTCAGTCCGGAATACAAACTGGCCTCGCGTGCCGCTACCGGCATATTGGAGGTATTGGCAATCAAGGTGGTTCGATCCATCAGTGGGTTGCCGGACTTAGGATCAATCAGGTGGCTGAATTCTTCCAGTACCTGAGTCATCTCATTGCCGCGCTCCCCACAGCCGATGTAAATGATGATGTCGGCATTGGACCATTTGGCGATCTGATGCTGTGTCATGGTCTTGCCGGTACCAAATCCGCCTGGGATGGCAGCCGTACCGCCTTTGGCCAAAGGAAATAACGTATCCAGAATGCGCTGTCCGGTGACTAAAGGAACCGATGCGGGATAACGTTTGGCGGTGGGTCTGGGAACTCGAATTGGCCATTTCTGCATCATGGGAATGGATTTCTCCGTTTCATCCAAAAGCTGCAGCGTCAGTAACGGTGTGGTGATGGAATAAGCACCATCGGGTACAACATCCAGTACAAATCCCTCCATATTGGGAGGGAGCATCACCTTGTGAACAATGGCAGGTGTCTCGGGGACTTCTGCGATGATGCTGCCCGGAAATAGGCGGTCACCTTTGTGGACAGTCATGTGCGTTTCCCAAAGCTTGGCAGTATCCAGAGAATCGACGCTGACACCGCGGCTGATATAAGCACCGCTGTGCTTGGCAATCTCACTCAACGGACGTTCAATACCATCAAAGATATTGTTTAAGATGCCGGGAGCTAAGGTTACAGATACCGGAGAATCTGTGCCGGTGACGATTTCCCCCGGTTTCATGCCGGTTGTCTCTTCGTAAACTTCGATAATGGTATCCTCGGATGCCAAACCAATGACTTCTCCGACTAGATTATCTTTGCCTACATAAACCATTTCATGCATCTTAAATCCGGCATCGCCCCTGATGTGAACGATGGGACCGTTAATGCCATATATTTTTCCGGTTTTAACCATGGATGTTACCTCCTGCCTCGGCTGTCAAATCAAATCTAAAATTCTCTTTTGCTTCGGCCACCTTGGTCTGAAAAGAGTTATCAATCAAAATATTTTTGGAAGGGATCACCGCTCTGGTGCCACCGGAAAAAGAATATTGACTGATCCGGATATCCACATGGTGATGCAGGCAGATTCTTCTCATCTTATCTTCATCCACCGGATCCAGATAGACGATGAGGGGTTCTTCGCCGGCGACGGTCTTGGCGGCGGCTACCTGAGCTTCCAAGAGGTGCTGATACTCTATGCTTTCCATAAAATTGGCCAATTTATCTTTTAGCTCTACAAAAAGTTTGTCTTTTAATTCATCCTGCTTTTGTCCAAACGTGCGTTTGAGACCGATTTGCTCAATGGAAAGCTGTTTGTTGATCTCTCTTCGAATTTGTGCTGTTTCTGCTTTCAGCTGCATATCCGCATGGCGATGGGCGTCAGCCTGATGCTCGGTGTCTGCCTGTTCGAGCGCACTGCTATATTCGTCTAACATCTTTGCACTGCGGGTTCGGGCATCCTCGATACAAAAGCACTGAAAATGTTCTAATTTTTCTTCTGTTGTCAAGACGACCACCTTCTTTCTATAATTTCAATCCAATTGCTTCATTCACATAAGAAGTGATAAAGTTGGGCTTGCGACCGGTACCGTGACGGTCCGGAATCTCTACAAACAATGGCATTCGGCTCAATTTTACTTCATTAATCAAGTCCGGATAGTCTCTGCCGAATTTCTCGGTCAGCAATACGATTCCTACCTCTTTATCGGCCATCACTTTATCAAGTTCTTCTTTGAGCTGTGATTTTTCATGAACCACGGCTCCTTCGACACCTGCCAGACGCATCCCGGTGTAGGTGTCAATATTGTCACTGATTAAGTACATCTTCATGGATTATAATTTACCTAAGATCATGAAAGAGATGATCAAACCATACAGACACACACCTTCGGCAAGACCTGCGAAGATTAACGATTTACCAAAGATAGAACCATCCTCACTGATTGCGCCCAGAGCGGCGGAGGCGGCTGCAGATACGGCGATACCACCGCCGATACAGGAAAGACCCGTAGAAAGTGCAGCGGCAAGGTAACCAAGACCTACCGAGTTACCGGCTTCTGCTGCAGCCTCTGCCGCGAAAGCATTGCCGCTGAACAGGAACAGACTGCTCACGATCAGAGTGCCAAAGAATAGAAATACGTTGATGCCCAATGCGGTTTTATAACGTCCTCTTGTTTTTTCTCCCATGGCAAATGCGCCGAAGGGAATGGCGATACTTAAAATTAATGCAATAACCAATGTGATCTTCACTAATAAACTCATGATGATAATCTCCTTTTTCTTTAAATTAAGCTTTTCCGTATGGTTTAAATGCTCTTCCGGTTCCACGGTAGAAACGGCTGAATAATTCGTAGTACTCCAAACGCAGTACTTGGATTCCGACAATCAATCCTTCCATTCCGCAGACGAAGATGTTGCCAAGGATGACGACCATCCAGTTGGGGGATCCGCCCGCTTCGGCACCTGCCAGCATCAGAACGACTTCCATCATGGCAGCGTGGCTGACTGCGAAAGCACCGACACGGACAAAGGATAGCGTGTTGGAAAAATAACTAAGTAATACCTCAAACAGTTCAAAAAACCCTTGTACGAAGAACATAGCCTTGGCTTCCGGCATGATCTTGGATTTCTTTTCAATGAAAGCGGTCAGAGGCTCTTTGAAAAAGATTGCCAGCAGTGGAATTACAAACATGATGATCAATACCAAGGTGGCGGGAAGTGCATGTCCCATCATAAAGAGTACAACTGTCATCACAATACCGGTATAAAATACCAAACCGGCGACTCCGTTGGTATCAAAATAAGCTTTTTCGGTATTGTGAGAGCGCAAACTGTTGATAATATTTAAAAGCATGGTTAGGATGATGATGCCCATGCCAAGTGCAATGGCTACCACAAATACGGTATTCATATTGCCGATAAATGGCAGCTGCATCATCGCTTCTTTGGGACGCAGCCATGCCGCATCGATGATGTTTTCGAAGCCAAAGACACTGCCAAACAAAAAGCCAAAGAGGGTGGAGAAGAATCCACAGCAGGAGATGACGGCAGCCAGGTTCATCTTCTTGGTTTTGTAGAGCAGGAGACCGCCAATCAGCAGACAAAGTCCCTGACCCATATCACCGAACATAAAGCCAAACAAAAACGAGTAGGTTAGTCCAATCAGGATGGTTGGATCAATCTCGTTGTAAGCCGGGAGGCCATACATTTGGATAAACATCTCAAAAGGCTTGAAGATGCCGGGATTTTTGAGCTTGGTGGGTGGACGGCTGATAATATTGCTATGGTCATCTTCCACGATACAGAAGGTTTTGTCATCGCTTCCGATCTCGTTGCGAAAGGCATTGGCATCGCTTTCTTCCATCCATCCGCAGAGAATGTAGAAGGTATTGATATCCTGCTTGGTGCAGGCGGCCAGCTTTCGGACATCGAAGTTAGCGGAGTAGGAGGCTAACTTTTGGTTTGCAGCCAGCAGATCCTGTTTCTGGGCATTCAATGCGTCCGCGATCTTCTGATCGATCTGATGAACCGATTCCTGCGCAGCGGCAATCTTTTCTGCCAGCAAGTGGGAGGCCTCTGTGGGAGTACCTTCGTATTCATCCGGCAGGAAAAATGGCTCAAAATGCATGGAAGAGTAGATGGCATCTACTTTATCGGAGATGCTGTCCGGTACGAAATAAACGACCCATATATAGGTTTCGTCTTCGTGGCATTTGTAAAGCACGGTGTCAATGGTATCATAAACATAACGATAAAATTTGTTGTAATATTCATGTGCGATGCGACCAAATCGGAACTTAATATACCGGAAATGGAGAATGGAGCTTAAATCATAGTCTAGTTCCTCGAAAGGAACGATCTTATCCATGGAGGTCTGCAAGGTGTCGATCTGTGCCGTGAACGCAGATTTCTGAGCGGTGAAATCCTCAAGCTCTTTGCTAAGACGGCTGATGATCTCTGCGGCTTCATCAAGTGTAACCTGCTTTCGTGGGGCAGGTGGTGTGTCTTCACTCAAACCGGATAGAATCTCATTGGATCGCTGGTATATGTCTTTGTAGGGATTGATCTCCATATACGGTCTTAAGTCTTTGACAGTCTTGAGTTCTGATAAAGCATTTTCCAGATGAATTTCATACTTTGACAAATACTGGTCAATGACGCGGTCGATATCAGACTTGGGACCGGTGATACTTAAAAACTTCATTTTTTCAATCACAGGGAAAAACCTCCTTCACCTAGTTCTTTATAACATAGGAATAAATGGTATCAGCACTGAGCCCATAGCGAAGACCTTCTATGGTAGTGATGATTTTGTGAATCTCCGTCTCCTTGAAATACAGATAGGAGTTTAAGGTGGCAATGGAATACGGATCTTTCCGACCGGCCAGATGATGAATGCGATTTAATACACTCTCGCATAATTGTTCCAAATCGGTCTGCTCATTTAGATCGGCCGGTGAAAGTGAAGCATAAAATGTCGTGCGCAGAACGGTATAGAATTCATCGTCCGTGGCTGTCTCGGTCAGTTTGATGATTTCATCTTTCTTTAAACGATACTGCACCGGAATGAGGAGGGCATAAATCGCGGCAGGAGGCAGGTGGTAGTATTTCTTGGAGCGATGAATCCACTGGATGTTGAGCATATCCAGTCTGGAGCCAAAGCACTGGGAGAGAATGTCCTGTTCACGGTGCGACAGAAGCTTGTCCTTGGTTTTCCATATGGTTTTGAAGTACAAAAGATCCAAATGGAGCTCGTAGTCAAATAAAGTAGGCTGTGCAATCTCGGACAAAGAGGATGATATCGCATAATAAGGGGTGCCATTTAAGCACGCAATGAAGTCTACCAGATTCTCTGCCTGCGAGAGTGCCATGAGATCTAGCTTGGAATGTTTCTCAAAAAAGTCCTGAAAAAGAGAAAGATCCAAGTCAAAACGGTGATGATCCAAAGCACTGTGAAAGCATCTTTTTAAAATTGCAGTTTCATAATGCATAAAATACAAATCCAAAAATTTGCGTTGAGACAAATTGGAAAAACGGTAAAGCTTGGTAAAATCCCGATACTTGGAAAGAATTAAGCGCTGCTCAATGATGCCTCTATGTAGGTTGTTATCATCCAGATCCGAGAAGATTTCTATATAAGGGGGAAGGTGCTTTAAGTAATCGACTGCGGCGGATACACTTTCTAAAGCTGCCATATCGTGAAAAGCGGCATCGGTGATAAAATGACTTTGCATCGCTCTGACTTTGGTCGTAATGCCACTATAGGCTAATAAGCCTCTCATACACTCACCTCTCTGTCATCGCTTGAAAAAGTTTTTTTACATAGGCTTCATGATTGGCCAGATAACTCTCTTCCATCTGCTGAATCGCTTTTTCTGCATCGGACTTCTGTTTGGAGAGCTGCGCCTGCATATCAACTTCCATCTTATTTTTTAAATCATTGATTTTCTGCGTGGTCAAAGCTTCAAGCTGTTGATCAAAAATGCTGATTTTGTGTTCTGCTTCTTTGGCAAGTTCTTTCTTGCGCACCTGGGCATTATCCATGATTGCAACGGCATCCTGCTCAATGTCGGAAAGCTTATCAACAACATTATTCATGTCGCATCCTCCTTGTATTGTTATAATAGTGATAAAGTACATCTAATAAGAAGCATATGCCCTTTATCAGATGTACTTTAACATAATACTACAATTTTTGAAAATTACCATAGGAAAATAAAAATTTTTTATAACGGCTCAAATCAATCGTGAATTAGATACTGACTGGCTACATAACCTTCGGTACCGTTGTAGTTGATGACTGCCCATTCATCATCATAGGCTTTTACATAATCAACCACAGTTCCTGTAGCCAAAACTCCCAGTTTTTGGCCGGTTTTAGAGGGTTCGCTGCGCACATTCAGAGAATCGTTTGTTTTGTAAACCGGTGTCGGGGTGGTCTCTGCCATGGTCTCGGTAGCGGTAGCGGTTGTTTCGGACAGGGCGGCTTCGGTGGTAACGGCAGCAGAGGTCGAATCTGCGTTTTTTTTATCGGGTTTGATAAATTGAAACACGACTATGACAAGAACGACGCATAGCGTGATGATCAGTAACCTCAACAAATCCGTGGATGTAATAGAAAAACCACTCGGTTTTATGCGCTTTCGGCTTCTGGATGCAGTAGCAGTGCGCTTGGGCTTTTTGGCATGATAGTCATTGGCAAATGTGTAAACTTCCTGAGAAAGCATATGATAAGCCTGATTGGCATCGTAGGCATTGTCACTGCCTTCATGCACGGCTTTGTTACCTAAAATGCGAATTTTATGATAATGTTCACAAGTTGCCTTGCTGATTTTTTTGGCCTGATAAAGCTCATCAATCGTGACATTTAGGTCGGTATTTACCAAACAGGCCCGTTCGGCCAGACAACGTACCATATATTCCAGCGTTTGGCGAGACTTTACCATAGAAAGATTGTATTGTTTCTGTCCAATCAGTTGTTCCGCTTCCTTAACCCCTGTGCGAATCTGATCCCAACTGCTTGTGTTCTCTGTGGTTCCCATATATTTCCTCCTTTGCAAGCAAAAAACAACCCTAACTGCATATAGATTCATTATACTAGCTTTCGACTGTTTCTGCACGCAAAATTTTACTTTGTAAGAGAAACGTAAAAAGTGAAAAACTTGAAAATTTGTGCAGAAAATGATAAACTGAAAAAAGAATTCAAAAAGAAGATACATTGGAGGAATAAAATGAGACTACGCCATATTAAGGGGGCGGAAGAACAGATCGGGCAGAGTCCCTATGTGGTGTCAAATCCGGAAGCACTGCGAGGACATTGGGATCTGTTTTTTGGAAATCACAATCCAATTGAACTGGAGGTTGGCATGGG
>JAVXIV010000026.1:0-3738 GCA_036785645.1 Hungatella sp. | reverse complement strand
CTATGTGGGAATTGAACGTTATCCAAGCGTCATGCTGCGCGCGCTGCAAAAGCGAGAGGAAGCAGAACTGAAACACCTTTCGTTTCTATGCGTAGATGCCAGAGCTCTGGGGGAATATTACAGTGAGGGCGAGGTGAGCCGCATCTTCCTGAATTTCTCGGATCCATGGCCAAAGGATCGCCATGCCAGACGCAGGCTCACTTCACCGGAATTTATGACAGTCTATGATCAGATCCTAAAGAAGGACGGAGTGGTGGAATTTAAGACGGACAATCAGGAACTGTTTGAATATTCCTTAGAGTCTATTCCGGCAGCAGGCTGGACGATTCGGGAGTATACGAAGGATTTGCATCACAGTGAGATGGCAGAGGGGAATGTGATGACCGAATACGAGACAAAGTTTGCAGCTGAGGGAAAAGCAATTTGTAAATTAGTTGCATATCGATAAAATTTCCGATAGAATAGAGAGTAGGAAAGTGCATACACTATAGTAAACCGAGGAAAAGGGTGGGCTATGGGAAAACCAGGACAATTCAGTAAAAAACTTTCTCAGGCAACATGTGACAAAACAGAACTCAATAAGCGGATACTGCGGATTCGAAAGTCCTTCAAAGAAGCAGAGAAAGCACTGAACGGTGAACCGAAAAAAAAGAAAAATACGTAAAGGAGAAAAACATGGCAATCGTATTGACAAGTGCAAATTTCGAGCAAGAGGTTTTAAAATCAGAAATACCGGTATTGGTAGACTTTTATGCAGATTGGTGTGGTCCCTGCAAGATGATGGGACCGGTAGTAGAAGAACTGGCAACAGAATTTAAAGGAAAGGCAAAGGTTGGCAAGTTGAACATCGATCAGAGTGAGGATATAGCGGCTCGCTACGGTGTGATGTCGATTCCTACGTTTTTGGTGATTAAAAACGGAGTGGCGGCGGCACCGCTTGTAGGCGCCAGAGATAAACACGATCTGGTGGCAGCCATTGAAAAAGCACTTTAATATGCTAACGGATTCTCCGGGCAAGACGATGTTACTCTTTGCGTTGCCGATGATTTTGGGGAATCTGTTTCAACAATTTTATAATATTATGGATTCCATTGTGGTAGGAAGATTTGTTGGAGAGGAGGCACTGGCTTCGGTCGGTGCTTCTTATTCGATTACCAATGTTTTTATTGCAATCGCAATTGGCGGTGGGATCGGAAGCTCGGTGATTGTCTCTCAATTCTTCGGTGCAGGCAAGCTTGCGAAGATGAAGACTGCCATATGGACGACCTTGATTAATTTCCTGTGTTTGAGCTTGCTTCTGGGAATCGTGGGGTACGTACTGCATGAGCCGATTCTTCGATGGATGAACACCCCTGACAATGTGATGGCAGATGCAGCTGTTTATCTAAAGATCTATTTTGCGGGACTGCCTTTTCTTTTTATGTATAATGTGCAGGCTTCGATCTTCAATTCCTTGGGCGATTCGAGGACTCCTCTGGGACTTTTGATCTTCTCTTCCCTGTTAAATATTGTATTGGATTTAAGCTTTGTACTGATTCTGGATCTGGGAGTAGCCGGAGTTGCCATTGCAACCTTGATTGCGCAAGGCATATCGGCTCTGCTCTCTTTTATTCTGCTATTGCAGAAAATGAAATCTTATCATACGGAACATGTGGTTCCTTTCTATGATAGCACTATGGTTTTTGGGATGTGCAGAGTGGCCGTGCCCTCCACGCTTCAGCAGTCCATCGTTCATATCGGCATGTTATTGGTGCAGTCCGTGATCAATGGCTTTGGATCTTCGGTGATGGCCGGATATGCCGCCGGCACCAGAATTGAATCCATCAGTATTGTGCCAATGCTTGCCATCGGCAATGCGATGTCCACGTTTACCGCCCAGAATATGGGAGCCGATCAGGCGGATCGGGTTCGCAAGGGCTATCGGAGCTGTTATCTGATGGTAGGTGTGATTGCGGTCTTTATCTGGGTGGTGATGCAGATTTTTGGTGAACGGTTTGTATGGGCATTTCTGGATCCGTCCGCAGGAACCGGTTCTTATGAAGTGGGTATCGGCTATGTGGAATTTATTGCTTTCTTCTATGTGCTTATTGGTTTAAAAGCCGCCACAGACGGAGTGCTTCGCGGAGCGGGCGATGTACTGGTATTTACACTGGCGAATCTGGTGAACTTGTCAATTCGTGTTTTTGTGGCCTTTCATTTTGCACCGATATGGGGACCGCAGGCGGTGTGGATGGCAGTCCCTATGGGATGGGCTACGAACTACGTGATCTCCTTTGCACGCTATCTAACCGGTAGATGGAGCGGCATTCATTTGGCAACCGAAAAAAAACATGCAAGTTTTTGAAGAAAAAGGGTTGACTTTTGTCTTTTCTTGAGATACAATGATGCTCGTGTCACTTGTGAAATTTCGGTGAACATGGACATGCGCTTTTAGCTCAGCTGGTAGAGCAGTAGACTCTTAATCTATTTGTCCGGGGTTCGAATCCCCGAAGGCGCATTTAAAGTATCGATCTTGATGACTGCGAGCATCGGGGTTGGTGCTTTTTTATTGGAAAAAAATCGATCAATAATCGGTTGGAATGACTAGCGTTGGGAAAGAAATCTGCGCTTTAAATAGATCTCCGTCGATATAGAGCTCAAAACGTCCGCCTTGCAATTCGGTCAGACTCTTGGCGATGGAGAGACCAAGACCGCTTCCTTCCGTAGTTCTTGCAACATCGCCGCGGACAAAACGTTCGGTCAGTTCTCCGGCATTGATGTTTAAAGGATTTTCGGAAATGTTTTTGATGGTGATGGAAACCCAACCGTCATTTGCTGTGATATCAATGTAGACGCGGCTTTGTTCCATTGCGTATTTGAATGCATTATTGTAGAGATTTTCTAAAACCCGCCATAACCTACGGCCATCTGCTTCAATGAAGATGACTTGATTAGGCAAATGTGAGACCATCTCTAAGTGACGGAGCGCAAATTTCTCTTCAAATTCACCATTGGTCTGTTGAATCAGCTCTACAATATCGATGCGGGCAATCTCTAGCTTTAAATTGCCGGAGCTGGCTTTGGAAGCTTCTACGAGATCTTCGGTCAGCGTTTTGAGACGCTGCGATTTCTGGTCAAGAACCTCCAGATAGCGCTGTACTTTTTCGTCTTGGATATGCTCCCGCTTGATCAGATCCACATAGTTGATGATCGAGGTGAGCGGTGTTTTGATATCGTGAGAGACATTGGTGATCAAGTCCGCTTTGAGACGTTCACTCTTGACTTGCTCCTGTAAGGCTGTGGAAAGTCCTACGCTGATATTATTGATGGTTTTGGCCAGCTCCAATTCTTTGCCGGAAAAACCCATCAGGTCGATCTTGTAGCTGGTGTCCCCATCGGTCATGCTATAGAGTGCTTGGGAGATCTTTTGATTCTCGGAGGCATTTCTCCACAGGAGAAAGAAGACCCACAGGTTAAATCCGAGGAAGGCGACGGCCGGAACCAGATAAACGTAGGTAGCAGAAAGCAAGGACTGATTGAGGAAAAAATAGAAAAAAACAGCCAGCAGAGTTAGATTAACCGTCCAAAATCCAATAAAGGACAGCGTTAGATGAAACGGAAAGCTGCAACCGGTCAGATAGCGAAGGAGCCAGAGGTAGGCATGATGCAGCAGACTGTTTGACCAAAGCGTGTGGGCTTTATAGCAGCGAAGCCAGAGAAAGGATTGATTAAAGCTGATCAAGTAGACAACAAAAGCCC
>JAVXIV010000025.1:7950-14799 GCA_036785645.1 Hungatella sp. | reverse complement strand
TCGATTAGTATATCATCTTGTTCGTATTCTGTCAACAACTTTTTTATTTATTTTTATTTCTTTTTTCTTTCCGCCTTTTGCGAGGTGGAGTTTTATGATAGCATACCAGCTTGTCTATGTCAACCGGTTATATCATTATTTTTTACAAAATTAGTAAAAAATAATCATCGGATATGAACGGAGAAAGAGGGATTTGAACCCTCGCGCCGGTTACCCGACCTACACCCTTAGCAGGGGCGCCTCTTCGGCCTCTTGAGTATTTCTCCAAAACTCATAATTCCATATGATTGGTCTCTTCAACACGACTGTTTTGAGACGCATTGCCAATTATACTAAAATTGGCTTTCCTTGTCAACACATTTTACCACTTATTTTTATCTATTTCTTCCTGTATGCGATCATGCACAATATCTGCTATTTCTTTTGTTGTTAATCCCATATATTGATCCGGATAGAGTGGTGCTAAATAACAAACCTGTACCTCTTCCTTCTTTATAGAAGAAACATCGAATGGTTTGTAGCTGTCAATCAAAGCCACCGGTATAATCGGGCACTTGGCCTTCACTGCACTTTTAAAGGTTCCTGCTTTAAATTCCAAAATACGGTTTCCGTTTCGGCTTCGGGTTCCTTCTGCAAAAATTGCATAATTTCTTCCATTTTTTACTTCCTGTGTCATTTTCTGAATGACTTCCATCGAAGAACGGAGATCCGATCGATCCATGGAAATACCATCCAGTAAGTTTACTACCTGTTTTACTAGAATGACATTGGCTACTTCTTTTTTTACAACAGCTCCTAATGGGCGCGGACAAGTATCAATCAGTGCTAACATATCAAAAAGTCCCTGATGATTGGGAAATAAAATAAAACTCTCTTTTTCCGGAATATTTTCTACACCATGTGCAGAAACATGGATTCGCCCAGAAGAATTAATCTGTTTTACAATTTTCCGCAGATAATCATATCTCTCTTTTTCGGGATATTTTTCTTTGTGCTTTCCCATTTTATTAACTTTATAAAACCATATTGGTACCTGAAACAGATGACGCACGACCATAAATGCAATTCTATTCATCCTCTATGCCTTTCTTCCTATTCCTTTTTATACTTTAAAGATGCCGTCTCATAAAAATCATGACCTTTTGTATCAACGATGACGATGACTGGAAAATCCTTTACTTCTAATTTATAAATTGCTTCGGCTCCCAAATCTTCATAAGCAATGACTTCACTTGATAATATTTTCTGCGAAAGAAATGCCCCTGCTCCACCAACTGCAGCAAAATATACCGCACCATTTTGAACCATCGCAGCTACTACTTCTCGATTCCTTTTTCCTTTTCCAATCATCGCACCCAAACCCAATTCTAAAAGCCGGGGTGTATAGAGATCCATTCTCCCCGCGGTAGTTGGTCCTGCCGATCCAATCGGACAACCTTCTCGCGCCGGTGACGGTCCCATATAATAGATTATGCTGCCTTTTATATCAAATGGCAAAGATTCTCCACGCTCTAATGCTTCTTCCATGCGTTTGTGTGCTGCATCTCTGGCAGTATAGATCGTTCCTGTCATGAATACACATTCTCCAATTTCTAAACTTTGTGCAATATCCTTTGTCATAGGTACCTTTATATAGCGATCCACAAGATTATTTCCTTCTTTCTATATTTGATTTCATATTAAAGGATGCGATGCGCATGACGATTGGCATGACAACAGATATTAACTGCTACAGGCAATCCTGCAATATGAGTTGGATAAGTCTCTATATGTACCGCCAATGCGGTGATACTGCCTCCCAAACCTCCCGGACCAATTCCAAAATAATTGATTTTTTCTAATATTTCTTTTTCTAAATTACAAATATGCGGCAATGGTGAAAATTCTTTTACATTTCTAAGTAATGCATGTTTTGCCATCCAGGCACATTTTTCAAATGTACCGCCAATTCCAACTCCCACTACCATAGGTGGACAAGCATTTGCTCCGGATTCTTCTACTACAGATAATATGAATTTTTTTACTCCCTCTATTCCATCTGCGGGTTTTAACATCATGATCCGACTCATATTTTCACTTCCAAATCCTTTTGGTGCAACAGTAATTTCAAGTAGATCACCCGAAACCATCTCATAATAAATAATTGCCGGCGTATTATCTCCGGTATTATGTCTCAGCAAAGGGTCTACGACCGATTTTCTTAAATATCCTTCTATATATCCATCATGAACCCCCCGGTTGACTGCGTCTGCTAAACTTCCTCCTTCAATATGAACCTCTTGCCCTATTTTTAAGAAAACAACTGCCATTCCTGTATCCTGACAAATCGGAATTCTATTACGCTCAGCAATCACTAAATTTTCTTCCAATTGATTTAAAACTTGTTGTCCTAAGGATGATTCTTCTTTTCCGATTGCATCCTTTAATGCAGTCTTCATATCACTTGGCAACACATAATTTGCCTCCATGCACATTTCTTTTATATTTTTTGATATTTCTTCTATTTTAATTATTTTCAATATTCGTTCCTCCACGATCATGACTAGATTCCTTTTATCATAATTGATTCAGATAATGAAAGCAAGTAAAAATCTTTTAAAAATCAAAAAGAGCCAATTGTAACTGCATACAGATTGGCTCTTCCCAGTTTATTTTATTGTATGAAAAATCTGTTGATCCATGAGCCTATTCGTTTTCGATAGCTTCTTCTGCCTCATAAGGCTCCTCAGCTTCTTCATTATTGCTATTTTCTCTTACCTTTGCGATGCTGGCTACTACAATATCCGATTCTTGATCTATATTCATTAATTTTACACCGGAAGTATTTCTTCCTATGATGGAAATATCACAAATCGATAAACGAATCAAAATTCCTTCGGTTGTGATCAACATGATATCCCGATCTTCATGAACGAGCTTCGCACCGACAATATCACCGGTTTTATCTACAATCTTGTAGCAGCGAACTCCTTTTCCACCACGCTTTTGAGGTGTAAACTCTTCAATCGGAGTACGTTTACCCATACCATTCGCTGATACAATGAGCAGACATTCTCCCTGTGAATCCATCTGCATTCCTACGACCTGATCATCTTTTGCGAATTTCATGCCTATTACACCAATGGAAACACGACCGGTTACCCGTACATCACTTTCATGGAAACGAATACACTGTCCTTTTTTGGTCACTAAGAAAATATCTTTTGTATCGTCTGTTGCCTTCACCTCGATCAGTTCATCACCTTCTCGCAGTACAATTGCCTGAAGACCATTCTTACGAACATTTTCATATTCCTTAATCGGGGTTTTCTTGACCATACCATTCTTGGTTGCCATAAACAGATATTCATTCTCCGCATACTCTTTCATTGGGATAATTGCGGTAATCTTCTCACCCGGAAGTAACTGCAGTAGGTTTACAATAGCAGTTCCTCTGGCTGTACGGCTCGATTCCGGTATTGCATAGGCCTTCAAACGATAAACGCGGCCGGTATTGGTAAAGAACATGATATAATGATGAGTAGTCGTCATAATCAGTTCTTCGATAAAGTCTTCTTCGATGGTCTGCATCCCTTTAATTCCCTTACCGCCACGGTTTTGACTTCTGAAATTATCGATTGACATTCTCTTAATATAACCCAATTTGGTCATCGCAACTACCGTATCGACATCCGGAATCAGATCTTCCATCGACATATCAAACTCATCAAAGCCAATTGATGTTTTTCTGTCATCTCCGTATTTATCGGAAATAACTTGAAGTTCTCCTTTGATTACTTCCAACAAATGCTTCTCATTTCCTAAAATTGCCTTTAATTCTGCAATTTTATCTTCTAATTCTTTGTATTCATTTTCCAGTTTTCCACGTTCCAAACCTGTCAATGCACGCAGACGCATATCTACAATCGCCTGAGCTTGTACATCGGTCAGAGTAAAACGTTCCATAAGTTCTGTTTTTGCTGCCTGAACATTGGCAGAAGCGCGAATAATTTTGATTACCTCGTCAATATGCTCCAATGCAATCAATAATCCTTCTAAAATATGTGCCCGTTCTTCTGCCTTATTTAACTCGTATTTTGTCCGACGGGTAACTACTTCCTTTTGATGCTCCAAGTAAAATTTCAGCATCTGCAAAATATTGAGAACACGCGGTTCATTATTTACAAGTGCGATCATGATGACACCAAAGGTATCCTGTAACTGGGTATGTTTAATTAACTGATTGAGAATTACATTGGCATTTACATCCCGACGCAGCTCAATGCAAATTCTCATACCGGTACGATCGGATTCATCTCTTAAATCGGTGATTCCATCTATCTTTTTATCTTTTACAAGCTCTGCCATCTTTTCGATTAGACGAGCTTTATTGACCATGTACGGAAGTTCCGTTACAATAATACGGCTCTTACCATTGGGCATGGGTTCTATATTGGTGACAGCACGAACACGCACTTTACCGCGTCCGGTGCGATATGCCTCTTCAATTCCCATCCTGCCAAGAATGGTTGCTCCCGTAGGAAAATCGGGACCTTTCACAATATCCAGTATTTCCTCGATTTCGGTTTCCCGATCCTCTAATGCATAATTATCAATTACTTTTACAACAGCAGCTATAATTTCCCGTAAATTATGAGGGGGAATATTGGTTGCCATACCGACTGCGATTCCGGAGGTACCATTTACCAAAAGGTTTGGATATCTGGAAGGCATAACACTTGGTTCCCGCTCGGTTTCATCAAAGTTGGGTACGAAATCCACGGTATCTTTTCCAATATCAGCCAGCATCTCCATCGAGATCTTACTCAAACGGGCTTCGGTATAACGCATAGCAGCCGCACCATCTCCGTCCACAGAACCAAAGTTTCCGTGTCCGTCTACAAGCGGATATCTCGTAGACCAAGGCTGAGCCATATTAACCAAAGCACCATAAATAGAACTATCTCCGTGTGGGTGATATTTACCCATCGTATCACCGACGATACGCGCACATTTACGATGTGGCTTATCCGGACCGTTATTTAATTCGATCATAGAAAATAAAACTCTACGCTGAACCGGTTTTAAACCATCTCTTACATCCGGAAGTGCACGGGCAGCAATTACGCTCATGGCATAATCGATATAAGAAGTTTCCATAGTCTTTTTCAAATCTATGTCGTGAACTTTATCAAATATATTTGGTTCCATTTTATATCCTCCAATTTTTCGTAATATCCATATAGTGTACGATTTTAAATATCTAGGTTGTGTACATATTTGGCATTTGCTTCGATAAATTCACGTCTTGGTTCTACCTGATCACCCATCAACGTCGTAAATGTTAAATCAATATCGGAAGTTGTTTCTTCATCCATCGTCACGCGAAGAAGAATTCTGCGTTCCGGATCCATGGTTGTCTCCCAAAGCTGTTCTGCGTCCATCTCTCCCAAACCTTTATAACGTTGAATTTTATTATTATTATCTCTTCCTATTTCTGTCAGTATGGTATTCAATTCTTCATCACTATAAACATACCAAATTTTTTTATTTTTCTCAATTTTATATAAAGGTGGCTGAGCTAGATATACATAGCCACCTTTAATCAGTCCGGGCATAAAACGATATAAGAAGGTAAGCAGCAATGTACTGATATGAGCACCATCTACATCGGCATCCGTCATAATGATAATTTTATGATATCTTAATTTTGTAATGTCAAAATCATCGTGAATTCCGGTTCCAAATGCAGTAATCATTGCTTTTATTTCGGCATTGGCATAAATACGATCCAATCTGGCTTTTTCTACATTTAAAATCTTACCGCGGAGAGGAAGAATTGCCTGCGTATTTCTGGAACGGGCTGTTTTTGCCGAACCACCTGCGGAATCTCCTTCGACGATATAAATTTCACAATTTTCCGGATTTTTATCGGAACAATCCGATAATTTACCCGGCAATGCCATGGTCTCCAAAGCTGTCTTTCTTCTGGTAAGATCTCTGGCTTTTCTGGCAGCATCTCTGGCTCTCTGTGCTAAAATAGATTTTTCACAAATTATTTTAGCTACTAAAGGATTCTGTTCCAAGAAATAAGTAAGCTGCTCACTGAGGATGCTGTCTACTGCACCTCTTGCTTCACTATTGCCTAATTTTTGTTTGGTCTGTCCTTCAAACTGAGGATCCTCCAATTTGATACTGATGATCGCTGTCAAACCTTCTCGAATATCTTCTCCGCTTAAGTTTGTTTCATTTTCCTTTAATAATTTGTTTTTTCTGGCATAATCATTAAAAGTTTTCGTAAGTGCATTCTTAAAACCGGCCAGATGTGTACCACCTTCCGGAGTATTGATATTATTAACAAAACTATAGATATTTTCGGTATAGGAATCATTATGCTGAAGTGCAACTTCTACATAAACTTTATCTTTCATTCCTTCACAATAAATCACTTGATCATATAGATTCGTTTTTCCTTTATTTAGATATCCTACAAATTCTTTAATTCCACCTTCATAATGGAAAATTTTTTCTCTTTTCTCTTCTCCGCGTTCATCACGTAAAACAATTCTGAGATTTTTCGTTAAAAAAGCAGTTTCTCTCAAACGTACTTTTAAAACATCATAATCAAAAATTGTCTCTTCAAATATCGTATTATCCGGTAAAAATGTTACTTTTGTACCATGTTTATCCGGATCACAGGTTCCTACTACTTTCAGAGGATACATGGTTTTTCCTCTCTCATATCTCTGCTGGTAGATCTTACCCTCTTGATAGATAAAAACCTCCAGCCATTCCGAAAGAGCATTCACCACCGAAGCTCCGACTCCATGAAGTCCTCCTGATACCTTATATCCCCCACCACCAAATTTC
>JAVXIV010000025.1:0-7940 GCA_036785645.1 Hungatella sp. | reverse complement strand
CACTTCTACTGCAGCAATTCCGGCTTTTTTCTGGATACCTACCGGAATACCTCGCCCATTATCCGTCACTGTAATAGAATTGTCTTCATTGATAGAAACTTCTATCTCTGTACAATACCCGGCCAATGCCTCATCTACACCATTATCTACAATCTCATATACCAAATGATGAAGTCCTCTTGATGAAGTACTGCCTATATACATACCGGGCCTTTTACGAACTGCCTCCAGTCCTTCTAATATTTGGATTTGGTCTGCTCCATATTCTTCACTCATAACTGCCTCCTAAAAATACGTTAATTTTCACTAATCACAGTTCCTTCAATTACTTTAAAGATTTTATCAATCTGAAATCGATTATTTATAAAATCTTCTAAACCGGTACAGGTAATTACGGTTTGTATCTGACTAATTCCCGACAATAAATGATTTTGACGACTTCCATCCAATTCTGACAGCACATCATCCAGCAAAAGAATCGGATCATCATGAATCAGTTTCTTAACCAGTTCCAGCTCTGCTAATTTTAAGGCTAAGGCTGCGGTACGTTGTTGTCCTTGAGAACCAAATTTGCGGATGTCTATTTCATTGATAAAAAAACTAATATCATCCCGATGAGGTCCTACCAATGTTATTTTTTGCTTGAGATCCTGCACTCTGCTTTTTTTTAGACTCTGCTGAAATTCTTCTGCCTGCACATTGGGTTCGTAATTAATTTTTAATAATTCTTTGTGACCGGATAATTTATCATGGATCTCTTTTATAATATCATTTAATTGACTGATAAAATCAAAACGATATTTGATAAGATCCCTACCATAACGAACCAATTGAATATCCCAAATATCTAGAGTTTCTTCATACTCGGGATGAAACATCAATTCCTTTAATAATTTATTTCTTTGAACCACTATTTTATTATATTGGACCAGGGAATGAAGATATAATTTATTAAGTTGACATAATTCTAAATCTATAAATCTTCTTCTCTCCATGGGACCATTTTTAATCAAATTCAAATCTTCGGGGGAAAAAAAAACAACATTTACAATACCAAACAATTCACTTGCTTTTTTAATCGGAATCCCATTGACAGCCACACCCTTTGGTTTATTTTTTTTCAAATGCATATCAATTCGGTATGGAACATCATTTTTTCGAATATTTAATTTAATATGAGATTCCTCTCGATCAAATTTGATGATATCCTTATCTTTGCTTCCTCTATGCGATTTGGTCGTGGAGCAAACATAAATTGCTTCTAAAACGTTTGTTTTTCCCTGTGCATTATCTCCATATAGGATATTGGTTCCATGATTAAAATCCATATGCAATTCATCGTAATTTCTATAATTCTCCAGTTCGATAGATTCTATAATCATGAGATTTCCTTTTTCTATGCTTCTATTCGAATTGTTTCTTCATGAAAGGTAACAAGATCTCCATCTCTTAATTTCTTACCTCTTTGGTATTCTACCGTCCCATTTACTTTTACAAATCCGTCTTCAATCACAATTTTAGCATCTACTCCGGATTCTACCAAATTAGCTGCCTTTAAAGCCTGACCAAGTTTGATATATTCCTCTCTTAATTTGATGACTTCCATAGAATTCCTTTCTTATGTAAAAATATGCTTTAGATACTGGCTGCATTAAAATTGACAGGAAGAATTAAATAGATATATTTTCCTTCTGCATCTTTAATAAAACATGGAGATTTCGGATTCATCATATAGAGATCAATCTCTTCTTCATCAATAATGCGGAGCGCATCCAATAAAAATTTAGGATTAAACCCAATCATAATATCTTTGCCTTCTTTATGAATAAAAATTTCTGCATTCATAGAACCAAAACTGGAATTTAATTTTAATTCCATGACATGGTCTAAAATATTGAGAATAAGCGGTTTTTTATCATTTTCACGAACTAAGATAATTGCTCGATCAATACAATCCATAAATTCTCTCTTATTTACACGGACCTTAGTTTCATAATCATTGGAAAGCATTTGCTCAATTCTAAAATACTCTCCTTCAATCAAACGTGAAATAACCATCGTCCGGTCAAATTCAAATAAAATATGATTTTTACTAAAGAAAATCAAAACCTCTTTTTCATTATCTCCATCTAAAATCTTACTAATCTCAGTCAGAGTCTTGCCCGGAACAATTGCTTTTATATCCTGATAATGATCTTTTAGGGTTGTCTTCCGAATCGACATCCGATGTCCATCCAAAGAAACTAATTTTAATTCATCTTCCGTTACCTCAAATAATTCCCCGGTCATCATCTTGTTACTGTCATTGGCTGAAATTGAGAAGATAGTCTGGCGAATAATTTCTTTTAGTGTAAATTGTGAAAGACAAATATAATGATCTTTTTCTATATAAGGGAGATAAGAAAACTCTTCTCCATCTTTTCCTTGAATGTGAAATACAGAATTTTCGCAACTGATCGTCGTATTAAAAAGATCGTCTGATTCTATGGTGATGGGAGAATCTCCACTAGCCAATTTACGAACGATCTCGGAAAGTAATTTAGCATCTAATGCAATCTTACCTCGAACCTCAATTGTACCTTCTACTTTGGTCTCTATTCCAAGTTCCATATCATTCGCCGTTAATTTTATTTGTTGATCGGTAGCATCAATCAAAATACATTCTAATATAGTCATCGTTGTTTTTGAAGGAACTGCTTTTAGCACAATATTAATTCCGCTTAAGAAGTCTTCTTTTTTGAATATAAGTTTCATAGTTGTTGATAACTCCTTTGTTGTTATTTTATGTTTTTTGGAGGTATATATATAGATCTTTTTCGTAGCATTCGTAGTAGGGGGTGTGGATTTGTTCAAAAGCCGCAAATGCTTATATAGAATAAGAATTATAGCTGTATAGAAGTATGTGGACAAGTACCTTCAAAATGGAGAACAACTTATGATTTATCCACAAGTTTAAATATGCTTAAAAATTAATTTTATATATCCACATCAAACAAACAAGTTGTCCCCACCTTATTGTGGACTTATCTTTTTCTTTAATATATCAATGGTATTGGAGAGAGTTGGATTTTTTGTAATCTCTTCGGTTATTTTTTCTGAACCATGAATAATGGTCGTGTGATCTCTTCCACCCAGATATTTGCCAATTGCCTGAAGGGGGGTAGCAGTCATAGTTCTGCATAAATACATGACGATCTGGCGTGGGTATACAATCTCTTTATTTCTTTTTTGAGAAGAAATATCCAGCGTTGTAATGCCAAAATGATCTGCCACTATCTGCATAATAAAATCCGGAGTCACTTCCTTGTCATTGCCGGGTGCTATAATATCTTTTAATGCTTCTTCTGCAAGTTCAATATTAATCTCTTTGTTATTATCGAGTTTTGAAAGAGCAACGATTTTAGTTAATGCACCTTCTAATTCACGAATATTGGATTTAATATTTGTTGCAATGTATTTGATGACTTCATTATCAATGTTGTAGCCTTCTAATTCTTCTTTTTTTCGAAGAATTGCCATACGGGTTTCATAGTTAGGTGATTGAATATCTACGGTGAGACCCCATTCAAAACGAGAACGCAGACGTTCCTCTAAGGTTTCAATATCCTTGGGAGGTTTATCGGAGGAGATGATAATTTGCTTTTTGCATTCATGGAGCGCATTGAAGGTATGGAAAAATTCCTCCTGTGTACTTTCTTTACCAATGATAAACTGAATATCATCAATCAGCAAAACATCATTGTTGCGATATTTTTCTCGAAATTCGGTCGTAGATATATTGTTTTTATTACGAATTGCATCAATTAATTCATTGGTAAATTTCTCGGAGGTGACATATAAAATCTTGGATTGCGGATTCTTTTTTAATATGAAGTGAGCAATCGAATGCATCAAATGAGTCTTTCCTAAACCTACACCTCCATAAATAAAAAGAGGATTGTAAATTTCTCCCGGAGACTCCGATACCGCTAAAGAAGCGGCATGAGCCAAATTGTTATTGGCACCCACTACAAAAGTATCAAAAGTATAGCGAGGATTCAAATTTGCATTTTGCAGGGCTACTTGATTGACTTCCGGAGTGTTATTTAAAAGCAATTTTTGGTTGTCGGATTTTTCTTTTATCTTATTTTCCACTACAAATTCCAAGTCACATTGAAAGCCGGTAACTTCTTCGATGGAAATTTTCAAAAGAAAACCATATTTTTTATTAATATAGGAAAGAAAATTAGCATCCGGAACTTGTACCTTTAAAACATCACCATCTAAGGAGGCTATTTTGAGAGGAAGCAGCCATGTGGTAAAAGAGATATCTAAAATCTCATGTTCTTCTTTTAAATGAAGCAAGATTGCTTCCCATTGTTTTATTAACTGTTCTATCATTATAGGTCTCCTAAAATATATGAAATAGAAAAAATACACATTTACCCAATCTAAATTCTATTTTATACTAAATCCAATTAATTTTCAATGACATTAGAGTATTTCGTATAAATTAATGTGGATAAGTATGTTAGAAACTTGTGAAAAGGCTGTTCATGTATTGTTGATGGAAAAGATATCCACATTGATGTCAATAAGTTTAATAATTTGAAAAATAGATCAAGTAAAGGGATAAATCAAGTGAAAAAGAAGTTTATCCCATCACTTGTCCACAACTTATCCACAATGTGGGGATAACATTATGTAAATTAACAAAATGTGTAAAAATTGGATTGACGGAAAAGAGATCGTTCTTTATAATCTTAGGGTAACCAATCAACGCATTGTATCTTTTTAAAAGAACAGTAGCAGGAGGAATATTATGATGTTATCAAAAACTCAAAAACTGGTAATGAATGCAGCTTTTACAGCCATCATTATCATCATGGCCTTTGTGCCGTTTCTCGGGTATATCCCATTCGGATTTATGAATGCAACAATTATCCATATCCCGGTTATTATTGGAGCCATATTACTTGGACCAAAAAGTGGAGCCTGGCTTGGATTTGTATTTGGATGTACCAGTTTATGGAAAAATTCTACCGCACCGAATCCAACGTCGTTTGTATTTTCGCCGCTTATTCCGATTCCGGGAATGGAAAGCAGAGGAATGCTAAGTTTACTGGGCAGCTTGATCATTTCTCTGCTTCCAAGGATCTTAATAGGTATTATAGCATACTATGGATATCATTGGGTGATGAAAGCTCTAAAGAAGGAGAAAAGAAAACAATCGATCGCTATGATGGTTGCAGGGGTTGCAGGTTCGCTTACCAATACCTTCCTCGTGATGAATTTAATTTATCTTTTTTTTGGAAGCAGTTATGCAGAAGCTTCCGGTAAAGTATTAAAGGGATTTTATTCGGTAATCTTGGGAGTTATTTTTATCAATGGAATTCCGGAGGCAATGATTGCCGGAATCCTGACTTTTATGGTAACAAAAGCATTGTTAAAAGCAATAAATCGATAGAATGCTAATTTTTACATTTTTTTCTTGACTAAGTGGACTTCCTTCTATATAATTGAGAAGATGTTTAATGATAAGAGTCTAAATATGCTTATGTAAATAAGTTAAAATAAAGAGGAGGTGCCCCATATTATGAAAATGACATTTCAACCTAAAACAAGACAGAGAGCTAAAGTTCATGGTTTTAGAGCTAGAATGAGCAGCCCGGGCGGAAGAAAAGTTTTAGCTGCCAGAAGAGCAAAAGGAAGAGCAAAATTATCAGCTTAACGAACCAGGCCGCAAGTGATTGTGGCCTTTTCTTTTCTCAAATTTAAGCTGAGGAGTATGCATGAAACATTTTAATTCAATTAAAAAAAACAGTGATTTCCAAGTGGTTTATAAGATGGGAAAATCTTATGCCAATCGGCTTTTGGTTATGTATGTGATTCATACACAACCCGAGGAAGCAGAGACCAGAATTGGAATTTCCGTAAGTAAAAAAGTCGGTAACAGTGTTGTAAGACATCACCTTACCCGATTGATCAGAGAAAGTTTTCGTTTAAACAAAAGCATAGTTGAGACAGGCTTAGACATCGTAGTCGTTGCCAGACCGGCGGCAAAAGAATCAGATTTCAAAATGATAGAAAGTGCTTATTTGCACTTATGCGGACTGCATAACATTAAAAAAGAATCGAAGTGATCTTATGGTAAAAAGGATTATGATTTTATTAATTAGGGGATATCAGGTTTTTCTTTCTCCTTTAAAAGTAAGATATCACTGTATTTACACACCTACGTGTTCTCAATACGCCATTGAGGCACTGCAAAAGTATGGTGTGTGGAAAGGCATATGGTTAGCGATAAGGAGGATACTTCGGTGTCACCCTTGGGCTGAAGGCGGTTATGATCCGGTTCCGTAATGTATGAGGAGGTAGCTTATTGAATTTTTTGGTTTTAACTAAGACAGGTGGTTTTTTAGGACCGATAGCCGATATTTTGGGTTATATTATGGAAGGTCTTTTTCGTTTTACCAGTGTATTTGGAATTGTAAACATAGGATTATGTATTATCTTATTTACATTGGTGATCAAACTGCTGATGTTTCCGCTGACTTTAAAACAGCAGAAGTCCAGTAAATTGATGGCAGTCATGCAACCCGAGATTCAAGCGATTCAAAATAAATATAAAGGAAAACAAGATCAGGATTCCATGATGAAGATGAATGTGGAAACCAAAGCAGTCTATGAGAAGTATGGTACTTCCATGACAGGCGGATGTCTTCCCATGCTGATCCAGCTTCCAATCATGTTTGCTTTGTATCGGGTTATGTATAATATTCCGGCATATGCACAGTCTGTACGTCATTATTTTGATTTAATTATTGAACGATTGCCGGCAGGTTATACGACCAGTGAAGTATTTACCGGATTATCCGAAACACATAAAATCATAGGTGCGGATTATTCCAATGTGGACAAGGTTGTAGATTTACTTTATAAATTGACGGATCGTCAATGGGGTGAATTGTCGGCAGCATTTCCGGATATTGCCAATGTAGTGACAAAAACCGGAGAAAATGCAATTGAAGCAATCAATAACATGCAGCAATTTTTTGGCATGAATATTGCTTATACACCCATGAATATTATTATGGACTTTTTTAAAGGTGGTTCTGATATTCGGGTATTTGCTGTAATTTGTGCGATTTTAATTCCGATATTATCCGGTGTGACGCAGTGGTACAGTACAAAACTCATGACCGTTAATCAGCCACCTACCGCATCAGATGCTCCGGGTTCCGGTATGATGAAATCCATGACAACTACCATGCCGATTATGTCTGCATTCTTCTGCTTCTCATTCCCGGTTGGTATCGGCATTTACTGGGTAGCGAGCAGTGTATTTCAGGTTATTCAACAGATTGGTACCAATGCGTATCTTGATCGTGTAGATGTAGATGACTTAATTGCAAAAAATGTAGAAAAAGCAAATAAGAAGCGTGCAAAAAAAGGTCTTCCTCCTACCAAGATCAATCAAAATGCGAGTGCTACTTTGAAGAATTTGCAAGCAGCTGAGGAAAAAGAAGCGGCTGCGCGGGCAGAGAAGATTGCAAAATCTCAGGAGATTGCAAAAGAGTCTACAGAGTATTATAACAGCAGTGCGAAACCCGGCAGTTTGGCTTCAAAAGCCAATATGGTGCAGAAGTATAACGAAAAGCACAGTAAATAGGAGGGGTGAGCTATGGATGAGATGATTACAGTTACGGCCAGAACGTTAGACGAAGCAATTACAAAAGCTCTGATTGAGTTAGGTACAACCAGCGATAAGGTTGAATATCAGGTGATTGAAAAAGGAAGTGCCGGTCTGTTGGGTTTTATCGGTACAAAACCGGCAGTAATTCGTGCAAAGAAGAAGAGTGCAGAAGAGATCGAGAAGATGGAAGCTATGAAAAAAGCAGCTTCTGTTGTAGAAAACAAAGCAAAGGAAATTCCTGCTGTAAAGAATGAACCTCAAGCAG
>JAVXIV010000024.1:0-16290 GCA_036785645.1 Hungatella sp. | reverse complement strand
TATGAGCAGATATTCCTGATGCAAAATTCCATGAACCGTTCGGTATCCGACGTATTTGATACTTATATCTATACGAAGGGTGTTGTAAATGGAAACTATTCGCTGGCAACTGCAGCAGGTATGTTTAAATCCATTGTCAGTGCGTCCATGGTCATCGGTGCCAACAAATTGGCAAAGCTATTTGGCGAAAGCGGATTCTATTAGAAAGGGAGGGTAACGAATATGACAAACACAAAACATATGAAAATCAAAAGAAGTCCGGGCGATCAGTTTGTACAGGCTTTAATCTATCTGTTCATCGGTACGTTTGCACTCATTACCGTATTACCGTTCCTTTACGTAATAGCCGGATCCTTTGCAACTGAGCGGGAACTTACCGAGCGAGCATTCTTCATCATTCCAAAAACTTGGTCGCTCAATGCATATCAGTACATATTTAAGACCGGGGATGCCATTCGAGGACTGAAGAACTCGATTTTAGTAACCTTAGTCGGAACCATGATCAACATGGTATTTTCCTGTACCTTGGCTTATCCATTATCCAGACCTTATTTAAAGGGCAGGATCTTTTTCACCAATATGGTGATTGTGACGATGTTATTTACCGGTGGTATGGTACCTTCTTATATGATGATTGCCAATGTGCTTCACTTAAAGGATACCTATTGGGCCCTGTGGCTGCCGGGAGCAGTCAATGCATTTAATATGATCATCATAAAGAATTATTTTCAGGGAATTCCGGTAGAGTTAGAAGAAGCTGCCCGAATTGACGGCAGTAACGATCTCAATACCTTTATCAAAATCATTCTTCCGTTATCCAAACCGGTATTGGCATCCGTATCCCTGTTCTATGCAGTAGGACACTGGAACTCTTACTTCAATGCCATGATGTATATTTCGGATACAACAAAGGAAGTCATCCAGATTGTACTTCGCAGAATTATCTTCTTAAGCTCTTCTGTTGCAACCGACAGTGGATTTGACTGGGGACTTTTTGGTTCTCCGCCGGAGAAAGCAGTGAAGATGGCAACGACCGTGGTAGCCACGATCCCCATCTTGCTCATCTATCCGTTTGTACAGAAGTATTTTACACAAGGTGTTATGGTTGGCTCCGTAAAGGGCTGATTTATAAAAATGATGCTAGAAAAGAGAGGGAAAATCATGAGAAAACAAACATTCAAGAAAGCAGCAGCAATGGTACTGGCAGGGGCAATGGTATTGTCTACCGCCGCTTGTGGAAGCAAGGCTTCGACAACAAGTGAAACCAGTAAAGTGGGAGAAACCGGCAAGGCAGGAGAAACGGGTAAAGCAGATGCGGCAGGAGGAAAGCCTACAATTACCTTTATGACCACTGCATTTCAGGGCACTGAATTGAAAAACGATAAGTCGGATGAGGTTATTAAACGCTATGAAGAGTATACCGGCATCCATGTAGACTGGAAGTGGGAAGCCAATGATACCTACGACCAAAAACTGGGACTGACACTTATGGATAAAGACAATATGCCGATGATTATCACCAACTCCGGTGATTTAAAAGCCAACGTAGTGGATGCGGCAAAAAAAGGTGCATTTTGGGATCTGGCACCGTTCCTGGCAGATAAAGCAGCTTATCCAAACCTGTCACAGGCAAAGCCGGAAGTACTGAAAGCACTGACGGTCAATGACCAAGTGATTGGGATCTACCGTGCCAGAGCCATCGGACGTTATGGTCTGTCTTACCGGACGGATTGGGCAGAGAAAGTCGGCATCACCGAAGCACCCAAAACGATCGAAGATGTTTATCATATGTTATATAAATTCACCAATGAAGATCCGGACGGCAACGGTCAGGATGATACTTATGGTTTAGCGATGACCAAATATACCGGACCGCTCGATATCATGCAGACTTGGTTTGGATGCGGCAATGAATGGGTAGTACGGGATGGCAAACTGGTTCCGGTTCATCAGACAACCGAATACCGGGAAGCATTGAAATGGATCAAGAAGATCTACGAAGAAGGTCTGATTCGCAAGGATTGGGCAACCGTTGATTCGGGTACCTTTGAAGATGCAACCAAAAAAGGCGAGACCGGATGTCACATTGATGTCATGGATGCCGGCAAGAGAATCTGGAACTATTTTGAAAAAAATGATATTAAGTCCGTAGTTGACCCGACAAAAACCGCTACCATGACACTGGTAGGACCGATCAATAACACAACGCTGGCTACCTCCGGATTCAACGGATACTATGTGATCACTAAGGCCGGAGCCAAAACCGAAGAAGATGTAAAGAATTGTCTGACTTTCTTGGATAAAATGTGTGATGATGAGATGATCGCTTTGGCAGATTATGGTTTGGAAGGTGTTACCTATGATTTGAATGAGGCGGGAGAAGTTGTTTTAAAGAATACTTTAGAAGTTTCTCAGAATCCACAGGTTGGTTTAAATCAGTCTATATGCTATATTCCGAATATGATTCCAACCTCTCCGCAGAAATATTTAAGTGATTCAGAAAAAGCACAGGCAGAAACTTATGCAATCAATGAAAAGGTAGCAATCTATAATCCGGCACTTGGATATCTGGCAAACTCTGAGGTCAATGCAGAGGTAGGCATGGATATTGAACAGATCATCGAGGATGCAAGAACCCAGTATATCTGTGGTCAGATCGATGAAACAGGACTGGATGCTGCTGCAAAACAGTGGATAGACCGCGGCGGTGACCGTTTGGTAGAAGAAGTAAATCAGTTATATCAGGCAGATACCAAGAAATAAATTCAGAAGAAGCGGAATCGAAAAATAGAATCGAAACAATAGAATCGAAACAATAGAATCGGATGAGATAGGTAATGTGAAAGCCAGAGATGGTTTGGCATTACCTTTCTGTCTAGGAGAAGGAGCGCGTATGAAATTACATAATTTGGATGGCAGAAAGAAAAAAGGTTTTACCACATGGGGCTGTATTTGGGCGCAGGGAGAGTGCGGGAAAGACACCGGATATCTGTTGAAACAGGAGGATGGTACGGTACTTCCAATACAATCCAGAGTTACGGCATACTGGCCGGATGGGTCCGTCAAATGGACGGCACATACTGCAGACAGTGAAGCATTAGGTGAAGAGATTGAAGTGATCCCGGCTGTGACAAAAGAAGAAAAGGAGATGGCTGCCGCTTTGCAGATGCAAGCGGGTCTTAAGATTCAAGAAGAGGAAGACCAAATCCATATTCAGGCAGGTGAAATTGAACTTGAGATTGCAAAAGATCACCACACCTTGTTTCAGACGTTCTCGGTACATGGAAAAACCATGCTGCAGGAGGCCGTTCCGGTTCTGCTTTTAGAAGAACCGGTTCTCGTCGGTGCCTGCAAAGCCAAGATGCAGAAGGAATATGAGGCACAGATCCAGGAGGTTACGCTGGAAGAACGCGGACCACTTCAATTGGTAGTGCGCTATAACGGAAGCCATGTTACTCAAAGCGGAGAGGTAAAAATTCCATTTATCATTCGTATGAAAGTGGGACTGAACAGTGGAAAAGTTGATTTCACACACACCTTTTTCTATGATGGGGACGAGAATCGGGATTATTTAAAGGGGATTGGAATTCGTTTTGCATCACCCATGGAGGGCGAACTCTATAACCGCCATGTAAAGTTTGAAGGAGATCACGGATGTTTTCATGAGGCACTGGCAGAGCTTCTAAGTTGGAGACCTAGAGTGCCTCAGGAGATTTACGAGGCACAGATGAGAGGTGAACGCTTATCATTGGAAGGAACGGATCGGGAAGTAGTCTGCAAAGTGATGGAGGATATGCCGTTTTGGAGTGAATATGAACTGTGTCAGGACAGTGCCAGCCATTTTGCAATTCGTAAAAAAACCTATGAAGATAATTGCTGCTATTTGGATTGCCTAAGCGGAACCAGAACGCAGGGGGCAGCCGCACTGGGCGGTCAGCAGGGCTCGATTTTGTTCTGTATTCGTGATTTTTGGGAAAAATATCCATCCGGTTATACCTTCAAAGATCTAGATCAAGAGACGGCACAAGCCACCGTATGGCTCTGGTCTCCTAAGGCACAGGCCTTTGACTTCCGTCATTATGCCAACCGCGGATACAATCAGGTTTATTATGAAGGCTATGATTTTAAGGGCGCCGATCCGGATGGCATTGCCTGTACCAGTGAATTCAGCATTGCTTGTTTGGAGGAGATGATTCCGACGGACAATACCCTGGAGATCTTTGCCGAAGCGGTCAATCGACCGGCACAATACGTGGGAACTCCGGAATATTATCAGGCACATCAGGCTTTTGGATACTGGTCATTGCCATCCAGAACGACCGAGATGGAAAACTGGCTGGAGGATCAGCTGGATCGCGCAGTAGCGTTCTATCAGCAGGAAGTCGAGCAGAGAAACTGGTATGGTATGTTCAATTATGGGGATTTTATGCATACCTATGACAAAGAACGTCATATGTGGCGTTACGATATGGGCGGTTATGCTTGGGATAATACGGAACTGGTGCCAACGCTGTGGCTGTGGCTGATGTTCATGAGAAGTGGGCGCGGAGATGTCTTTACGCTGGCGGAAAAATTGTCGCGTCATGCGTCTGAAGTGGATGTGTATCATTTTGGCAAATATCAGGGAATGGGTTCTCGGCATAATGTGCGTCATTGGGGCTGTCCTTGTAAGGAAGCCAGAATCGCCATGGCAGCGCATCACCGCTTCTTCTATTACATGACCGGAGATTACCGGATGGAGGATATCTTTGAGGAACTCAAAGACAACGAAATGAGCTTTTTAAATAAAGATCCGCTGGAAGCATTTTATGATAAGGATACTATGGTATATCCGGCGCATGCCAGAAGTGGTCCGGATTGGTCGTCTCTCTGTGCCAACTGGATGACGCGTTGGGAGCGATTCCAAGATGAGAAATATCGCGATAAGATTGTTACCGGTATCGAAGATATCAAGAAGGCACCGCTGCGTTTGATCTCGGGACCGGATTTTGAATTCGATCCGGCGACGGTTCACTTGCGCTATATCGGTGAACGGGCGGCAGGCGGAACGCATCTGCAGATCTGCATGGGAGCACCGCAGGTATGGATGGAAATGGCAGATTTGCTGGGTGATGAAGAATGGAAGAAAATGCTCGCCGAGTATGGCAGATTTTATTATCTCCCAAGAGAAGAACAGCTGAAGGAATCGGGGGGTATCATTGGAGAACGCGAATTCTCGCTGCCATTTATGGCGGCAGCCATGGGGGCTTATGGAGCATGGTATTTAAAGGATACAGACTTAGCCAAGAGAACCTGGCAGATTTTACTCAATGCACTGATTCATGATCAGAATCATGATGGATTCCAAGCAATTTCATTGGAGAACCGGGGCAATCAGGCTTCTTTGCAGGAAATTCCTTGGATCTCAACTAATTTTACGGCACAGTGGTGTCTCAATACGATCATGGTGCTGGGATTTATCCGTTCGGATCTGCCAAAGACTTTGGAAGCAGCAGATGAACTGGTAGGGCAGATGCCCAAGGAGGGTTATCATAAAGCCTAACAAAAAAGTTATTTACTTGGCCGGTGATTCTACGATGCAGAGCTATGGAGCTGCTGCACGTCCACAGATGGGCTGGGGAGAAAAACTGATTGATTTTATGGATGCGGATGAGGAGCATGTTCTCATCACGCATCGGGCAGACTGCCCCTTTGATCAGGAAATCAGATATGAAAGCACGCATCTGATCATCGATAATTGTGCAATGGCAGGCCGTTCCTCACGAAGCTTTCGTGAGGAAGGACGTCTAGAGGATATCAAGCGGCATATGAACGAGGGAGACTGGCTGGTCATTCAATTTGGGCACAATGACATGGCGGTTGAGAAACCGGAACGCTACGTGCCGATTGCATTGTTTGAAGAGTCTCTTTTGCAGTATTTGTCTGTGGCAGCCGATTGTAAAGCAACACCGATTTTGATCTCACCTATCACCTTAAGACCCTGTGAAAAGGTAATTTCCGGGGAATTAAAAAGCATTGCAGAAGCACTTCCTGCCTATGTCACTGTGATGAAACAGGTTGCATCCAAGTGGAAATTACGCTATATTGATATGTGGAAAGAAAGCACAGACCTTTGCGATCGGTTGGGAGAAAAATCCAAGGAACTGTATCTGGAAGATGACGTACATTTACTTCAGAAAGGCGCAGAAATCTATGCGGAAATTGCAGCAGCCGGAATGATTGTGTGTCGATAACACGAACGATAGAATGAAAACTTGGGGGAATAGAAGATGTTATTAGATTTATCGGGCAGTTGGAGAATCCGGCTAGATCGGAAAGAAGAAGGAATCAAACAGCAGTGGGAAGAAGATCTGTTTGCAGAAAGCAGCCGGATCACGCTTCCCGGTATTTTGCAGTCCCAAGGATATGGAGATGAGATCTCCGTCGATACCCCTTGGGTCAGTGGACTTCATGATCCATTTTGGTACAAGAGGGAAGCTTATCAATGTGCACAGGAAGAAACTTGTCAGGTACCTTTCCTGGCACAGCCACCCAAGCACTATACCGGGAAAGCTTGGTATCAACGAGAGATCGAGATTCCGAAAGACAGCTCACACGCACTGACTCTGTGGATTGAATTGACCCATTGGACTTCCAGGGTATGGGTGGATGACATTTACAAAGGAAGCGATTTTTCACTTTGCACGGCGCATCGCATTCCTCTGGGTGTCTTATCGCCCGGAATACACCGACTGACGGTATGCATTGATAATTCTTTTCAATATCCCTATCGTCCGGATGGACATGGAGTTTCCGATGCGCTAGCAGCTACCTGGAATGGCATGGCAGGGGAAATCGCTTTGCTCTCCTCCGATGAGTTGACCAAGAGACAACAGGCAGATGCCGAATTTGCCATCCGGCATCCGAGAAAAATCGAAGTTTCAGAGGGCATGTTTTATGTAGACGGAAAACCGGAATATTTTCGTGGAACCCATTATGGCGGAGAATACCCGCTGACCGGTTATCCATCTACGGATCCGGTGTGGTGGCAGAAGCTGATGAACACGGTGCGGGAATGGGGATTCAATTTTATCCGCTGTCATTCTTACTGCCCGCCCAAGGCGGCATTTGAGGCAGCAGACGAAGCGGGTGTGTATCTGCAGGTAGAATGCGGAATGTGGAACATATTTTGCGAAGAGATTCCGATGCTGGATATCTTGCGCAAAGAAACCAGGCGGATCTTGACGCAATTTGGTCATCATCCTTCCTTTGTCTTGTTTTCTCCTACCAATGAGCCCAGTGGCAGTTGGTATGAGCCACTGAAACGTTGGGTTACGGAGACTAGAGAGTACGACGAAAGTCTGGGATATGGCAGTCGGAGAGTTTACACTGCGCAGTCCGGATGGTTTTACGATACAGCACCGCGCGATATCACCGGGACCGATTATCTCTACTTTCATCGCTCGGCTTATGGTCCAATCCTAGGAGGCAATATTCGAAACTACGAAGGATGGAATGGTAAAGATTATGCGCCATCGCTGGAAGGAAGTAAGCTGCCTGCGATTTGCAATGAGTTGTGGCAATGGTGTGCTTACCCGGATTTTGATATCATAGATAAATTTACCGGTTATATGAGACCTGGCAATTATCAGGTATTCAAAGCAAATGCGAAACGGGCAGGTGTTTTGGTGCACAATCAAGAATTTGCGTTGGAATCCGGTAAAAATCAGGTATTGATGTATAAAGAAGAACTGGAAGCAAACTTTCGCACGCCTCATCTCTATGGCTATGAACTGTTGGATCTGCATGATTATCTAGGTCAGGGAACTGCCTTAGTAGGCGTTTTGGATGCCTTTTGGGACAATAAAGGTTATGTAGAGGCACCCGCTTGGAGACGCTTTTGTGCAGAAACGGTACTATTGGCCAGAATACCGGGCTATGTCTGTAAAAATACCGATCGTTTGGAAATTCCCATTGAAATCTGTCATTTTGGGGAGAAACCAATCGACGGAGCAATTCTGTTTTGGAGTTTAAAAGAAGGAGAAAACCGGTTGTTCTGCGGAGAACTGCCAAAGACCGATATTCCACTTGGCAAAAATATTCCGCTGGGCAGCGTGACCTTGGATTTTTCAGAAATCCACAAGGACAGCAAATTGAATTTCGAAGTTCGCATAGGAGCTATCTGCAACGACTGGGATCTCTATGTATTTGCCAAACAAAACGATGGCGAACCCATCGTGAGCGAAGAAATGCCGGAAACTGTTTATACAAAAGATTGGCAGAAAGCCAAGCTTTTGTTACAGCAGAAAAAGAATGTGGTTTTCTCTCCGCATCTTTCGACACTGGACTATACCTGTCCCCCGCTTTCCATGCGCCCTGTATTTTGGAACGCACAGATGGGACCTAATTGGAGCAGGCAGGTCGGCATGGTTTGCGAAGCTTCCCATCCGCTATTTCAGTCATTTAAAACCGATCGCCATGGCGGATGGCAGTGGGAAGATATCTTGGCTCATGCCAGAGGATTCCATATGGAGGGAATGGCAGAATTTTCGGGGGCTATCGTGTCCCCTATTGATGATTGGAACCGAAATCTACCGCTGACGCTGATGATGGAATGCAGGATGTTCGGTGGAAATCTGTTCTTTGTATCGGCCGATTTGGAAGGCAGCTTTACGGAACGACCGGCGGCTTATCGTTTGAAAAAAGCAATTTTAAACTACGTATCTTCGACGGAGTTTCACCCGGAAGGGGAATTGAAACCGGAGCAGATTGAGCGTCATATGAGACCGAATCAGATCATGAAAGCATTGGGCACGGCCGTACTCCTAGAACCGGGGGTGATCGTTCATCAAGAAGGTGCGCTTCTGGATGGAAATCCCAATACGTTATTGGAGGTAACGGCTCGGCAGTATCCGATTACATTGGAGATTTGCTTAAAAGAGAAGACGATGATCTCGGGTCTGACCTATATGGCCAATCAAAAAGACCGCCTGCATGCCGGTGATGTGCGAACGTATTCAGTTATGACAGAAATAGACGGTCTCTGGAGCGAGTCGGCCTGCGGAGAATTGCTTTCATCCTATGCACCACAGGATATTTGGCTGGATCAAACCGTCCGAACGGATCATTTAAAATTCATTGCTCGGTCAGGATTTTTGCCGGCAGAAGAGACGGTTTGGGAAGAACAGCGAGATGGCTGGCATCCGGTAGTGCACAAAGCCAAGGTACAGGTCAAAATCGCGATTTTAAATGTGATTACCGATGATATCATACCGGAAAACGATACCGTATATTGGAACAAAGCGGTAAAGAGCACGACGAAAGAGATTGATGATTAGCCATTATTTAGAATGAAAGAACGAAAAGAGGAAGAAGATGTTTGACAAACAAAAATTTCAAACGATGTTGTTGGATATGGTAGAGCCGTTAAAAAGTCATTACAGTGAAGGAAAAGCGGAATTGGATCTGGGAGCCACTGCTGCGGCCTATGGTCCCCGCATTGCCAAGATGGAGGGATTTTCCAGAGTGCTCTGGGGAATGGTTCCTTACTGGGCCGGAGGGGGCTTGGATGAGAGCCTGATCCCGATTTATCTGGAAGGATTTCGAAATGGCACGGATCCGAACTCTTCGGAATATTGGGGGGATCTGCACAACAAAGATCAGAGGATGGTAGAGATGGCAGCCATTGCCTATGCAATCCTGCTCATTCCGGATAAATTGTGGGAGCCGCTTTCAGAAGAGACGAAAGACCATATGGCAGCTTGGTTGGGACAAATCAATCTCTATACGCTGGCAGAAAACAATTGGCAGTATTTCAATGTGATCACAAATCTGGCACTCAAAAGTGTCCACAAACCCTATAGCCAAGAGCGCATGAAAGAGGCGATGGACAATTATGAATCGTTTTATTTGGGAAATGGCTGGTATTCCGATGGACTTCGCCCGCAGAAGGATTACTATATTTCCTTTGCCATTCATTATTACTGTCTGCTGTATTCCAAATTTATGGCAGAGGAAGATCCAGAGCGCAGTCATTTATTTGAAGAACGTGCGCAGCAGTTTGCCCAGACCTTTCTCTATTGGTTTGATGAAGAAGGCAAGGCGCTGCCTTATGGACGTTCACAGACCTATCGCTTTGCACAAGGGGCATTTTGGAGTGTTTGTGCAATGGTAGGTGTGGACTGCTTTGAAATCGGAATTTTAAAAGGATTGATTGAACGACATTTGGATTACTGGTTAAAACAGCCGATTTTTGATAACGGTCATGTGCTGACGGTGGGGTATGGTTACCCCAATTTACTGATGTCTGAGGGTTACAATGCGACCGGATCTCCCTATTGGTCTTTTAAAGTTTTTGCATTTTTGGCACTGCCGGATGATCATGAATTTTGGAAGATTCCGGCACAGCCATTACCTAAATTAAAACCGACACAGGCAATTCCGGAATGCAATATGCTGATGCAGCATCGCCCGGGAGACGTAACTGCATTGACCGCAGGGCAGTATCCGACGATGGAACATACCTATGCGGCAGAAAAATACGCGAAATTTGCCTACTCTTCGCAGTTCGGATTTTCGGTGCCGCGTTCTTATTATCTTCTTTCTGAAGCAGGAACCGATAGTATGTTGACCATCTATGCGCATGGTATGTATTATGTGCGCAGAAAATGTTTGGAATTTCAGGTAACGGACACGAATGTCTATGCAAAATGGAGTCCGGTAGAAGGGGTTATGATTGAAACCTGGCTGACTCCGACCGAGCGGGGGCATAGGCGCCGTCATGTGATCGAGAGTACGATGGCATGCGTGGCCTACGACTGTGGTTTTTCTTATCCCAACATGATCGATGGAACCGAGATCAGAGAAGAACCGGGATGCGCTGCGATTTGGGATGCACAGGGCAAAAGCACAGCTTTGGCAGCAGGGGGCGAAGGCATGGTGATTCGCTGTCTTCCCAATCTCAATCTACTCTATCCCAATACCTATATTCCGGCAATTCGCTATGACATCATGCCGGGCAAGCAGGAATATATGACCGAATTGGAAGCAGAAAAAAATTAGAATGATGATTATAGGAGGATGGAATGATGGCAAAATTAGAATATGACAAAGAACAGCTAGAAGCGGTGATGGACAAGATCGTGGAGCGCACGATGCGTATGGATATGACCTGGGACTGGCCTTGCGGGGTTGCCTATTACGGAATTGCACGCGCATATGAAGTGACCAAAAAAGAGAACTATCTGGGACTGATGAAGGAGCGGATCGATGAATTGATTGATTTGGGACTGCCCAACTGGACCGTGAATACCTGTGCGATGGGACACTGCCTCATCACCTTATATCAGGCAACGAAAGATCCTAAATACATGGATATCATTCAGTCGAAGGTAGCATATCTGGAACACGATGCACTGCGCTTTGGGGATCATGTACTGCAGCACACCGTTTCGGCGAAGAATGATTTTCCGGAACAATGTTGGGGAGATACCCTATTTATGGCGGCATTTTTCTTGCTGCGGGTAGGCGTGATGACCGAGGATGAGAAATTGATTGATGATGCATTGAAACAATATTATTGGCATATTCAGTATCTGCAGGATGTGGGTACCGGTCTTTGGTATCATGGCTACAACAACCTAAGCGGAGATCACATGTCCGGATTCTATTGGGGACGAGCCAATTGCTGGGCAGCCTATACCATGAGTCAGGTAAGCTTGATTCTTCCGGAATGTTATCTGTATCCATCCTATTTGGAGATTGTAGGAAGCCTCAATGAGCAGCTTTCTGCTTTAAAAGGATTGCAGACGGAACAAGGACTCTGGAGAACGATTTTAAATGATGAAGATTCTTATGAAGAAGTTTCTGCATCTGCAGGAATTGCGGCAGCTATGACGTCCAAAGGGAATCCACTGCATGTTAAATATATCCAAAAATCCATTCGCGGAGTATTGGATAATATCGCAGAAGATGGGCGCGTTATGAATGTATCGGCAGGTACCGCGGTGATGAATGATCGGGATGGTTATTGCAATATTTCCAAAAAATGGATTCAGGGATGGGGACAGGGGATGGCTTTGGCGTTCTTTAGTGCCGTATTAAACTATGATCATTTATCAGGAGATGGAGCACTATGAAAAATATCTACACTTGTTTTCCGGAAGGAAAGCACAAGGTTTTGACCATGAGTTATGATGACGGAAAAGAGGAAGACCGCAGATTGGTTGCTCTGTTTAATCAATATGGAATCAAAGGTACCTTTCATCTGAATTCCGGTTTGAAGGATGCGGAAAGAATCCCTTCTTCTGAATGGGCGGCACTTTATGAAGGACACGAAGTATCCTGTCACACGGTGCTTCATCCTACGATTGCCCGCAGCCCCATCGAGCAGGTGGCACTGCAGATTCTGGAAGATCGAAGAACCCTCGAGCGAGTGGTGGGGTATCCGGTGCGTGGTCTATCTTATCCCAATGGTTCTTACTCGGAGGAGATTGTAGCATTGCTGCCCAAGCTTGGCATTGAATATAGCCGCGTGGTAGGAAATACGGATGGATTTGCCATGCCGGAAGATTTTCTGACCTGGAAATCCACTTGCCATCACAATCATAATCTGCTGGAACATGGTCGGACTTTTATGGATCTTTGGAAGCAGCAGTATCTCTATATGATGTATGTCTGGGGGCATAGTTATGAGTTTACGATCCATGATAACTGGGAACTGATGGAAGAATTCTGCAAGATGGTTTCCGGCAGCAATGACATCTGGTATGCAACCAACATTGCAATTGTAGATTATATGAAAGCAGCTAAGAATCTAAAATATACGATCGATGCAGAGCAGGTTTATAACCCTAATGCCTGCAGCATATGGATTAGTGTGGGTGGAGAAATTGTTGAGGTTCCGGGTGGAACGCTTGTAGATTTACGGATGTGAAAAAACCTCTTGCATCAGATAGATACTTATGTTATAGTGTTATGGTTGATAAAAAACACGTCTGCCGATTCCAAAGACGGTGCCCAATGGGGTTTCTGAGGAAACACAAGAAGCAGTCGGAAGTAAAAACCAAACGGAGGTAATAACATGAGCGTTATTTCAATGAAACAGCTTTTGGAAGCCGGTGTACATTTTGGACACCAAACAAGAAGATGGAACCCGAAGATGGCTCCATACATCTACACAGAGAGAAACGGAATCTACATCATCGACTTACAGAAATCAGTAGGCAAGGTAGACGAAGCATACAATGCAATCTCTGATGTGGCAGCAGCAGGCGGCACGATTTTGTTCGTAGGAACGAAAAAGCAGGCACAGGATGCAATCAAGTCCGAAGCAGAACGCTGCGGTATGTTCTTTGTAAATGAAAGATGGCTGGGCGGCATGCTGACCAACTTCAAGACAATTCAGAGCAGAATCAAGAGATTGAAAGAAATCGAAACCATGTCTCAAGATGGTACGTTCGACGTTCTTCCTAAGAAGGAAGTTATTGAACTGAAGAAAGAATGGGACAAATTAGAGAAGAACTTAGGCGGAATTAAAGATATGAAGAAGATTCCGGATGCAATCTTTATCGTAGATCCGAAGAAAGAAAGAATCTGTGTACAAGAAGCTCATACATTAGGCATTCCGCTGATCGGAATTGCTGATACCAACTGTGATCCGGAAGAATTGGATTATGTGATTCCGGGTAACGACGATGCAATCAGAGCTGTTAAATTAATCGTAGCGAAGATGGCAGATGCAGTGATTGAAGCAAACCAGGGCGAATCAGTAGATGAAGTTTTCGAAGAGGCAGTGGAAGTGGAAGAGACTGTAGAAGCTTAATTCGAACTGAGTAGAGTGCTTCGATCTGCATATTGCAGATTGGAGCACTTTTGTAAATTATAATCATATTATATGGAGGAAATAAACGATGGCAGAGATTACCGCAAAATTAGTAAAAGATTTGAGAGAGATGACCGGAGCAGGCATGATGGACTGCAAGAAAGCTCTTATGACTGTGGGAGCCGATATGGAGAAGGCAGTTGAGTTCTTGAGAGAAAAAGGACTTGCAGGCGCAGCAAAAAAAGCCGGACGTATTGCAGCAGAAGGTATGGTAGTAACTGCTGTTTCAGAAGATGAGAAGAAAGCAGTCGTTGTAGAAGTAAATGCAGAGACCGATTTTGTTGCCAAGAATGAAGTGTTCAGAACTTATGCAGCGGACGTGGCGGCTCAGGCATTGGCTACGACTGCAACTACTATGGATGCATTTATGGCAGAACCTTGGAGCAAAGATGCTTCTCTTACCGTAAAAGAAGCCTTGTCTGCACAAATTTCCATCATTGGTGAGAATATGGATATCCGCAGATTTGAGAAGAAGACCGAAGATAACGGTATGGTAGCTTCCTACATTCATGCAGGTGGCAAGATTGGTGTATTGATCGATGTAGAAACCAATGTGATCAATGATGCAATCAAAGAGATGGCAAAGAACGTAGCCATGCAGGCTGCCGCTTTAAAACCACTGTATACCAGTGATGCAGAAGTAGATGCCGAGTATATTGAAAAAGAAAAAGAGATCTTAACTGCAGCAGCAAAGAATGAGAAGCCGGATGCCAATGATAAGATCATTGCAGGTATGGTCATGGGTCGCGTTAAAAAAGAATTAAAAGAAATTTGCCTTTTAGATCAAGTTTATGTTAAGGCAGAAGATGGCAAACAGTCCGTTGCTCAGTATGTAGCAGAAGTTGCCAAAGCCAATAGTGCAACCATCACCATCAAGGGCTTCTCTCGTTTTGAAACCGGAGAAGGTCTTGCCAAGAAGGACGAAGATTTTGCAGCTGAGGTTGCAAAACAGATGGGCCAGTAGACATTAGACGAAAAAGTCAGCATGAATATAAGGGCATGATCGATTGTGAAAATACGATTGATTGTGCCCTTATTTCGGATAAATCAAGAAGATGTGAGGGGGAATGCATATGAAAGAATTATTTGAAGAGATAAAAAGGCTGTTGGATCGGGGGGAGAATCTGGTTCTGGCAACCATTATTGCAGACCATGGTTCCGCACCGCGAGGTGCCGGCGCCAGAATGATCGTCAAGATGGATGGCAGTACGATGGGGACGATTGGCGGCGGTGCAGTGGAGCATCAGGCAGGACAATTGGCCATGGAAGTACTGCGGGAGAAACAATCCTACTCCAAAGGCTTTCGGCTTACCTCCGAGCAAGTGGCGGGACTGGGCATGATTTGCGGCGGCAGTGTAGTTGTTTATTTTCAATATGTGGATGCCGGAAATAAGGCGTTTTTGCATCTGTGCGATCGGATTTTGGAGGCTTGTGATCGAGATGAAGATAGTTGGTTGGTGACCGATATCACCAAAGAAACCATATGGACGATGGGGCTTTACAGCGAACACGACGGATGGATTGGGATGGAAGAAACTGCTTGGAGATCGGATCCGGCACTTTTATCCAATCAGGCAGTGACCGTGACTTTGCAGGATCAGACTTATTATAGCGAACCACTGGTAAGATCCGGGAAAGTCTATGTATTTGGCGGCGGACACGTAGCGCAGGAACTGGTTCCGATTTTGGCACACTTAGGATTTCCTTGCGTGGTCTATGATGATCGTGAGGAATTTGCCAATCAAACAGTATTTCCGTTGGCAGAACGTACCATTCATGCCGATTTTGAACCGATATCGGATCATATCTGCATTCATGAAAATGATTATTTGGTGATCATGACCAGGGGACACCAGTATGATTATCTGCTTCAAAGGCAGGCACTGGAAACACCCGCAAGCTATATTGGAGTGATGGGAAGCCGCAATAAAAAGAAGATCATTTTCGAAAAACTCAGGGCAGATGGTTATGCACAAGAAGATATTGCCAGATTCCATACGCCCATTGGACTTGCGATATCCGCCAAGACTCCGGCGGAGATTGCAATCAGTATCGCAGCAGAGCTGATTTCTGCGCGGGCCGCAAGGGAAGGAAAAGACTCTTTGCAAGAATCGTGATCTATGCTATAATGGGCAATAGGAATGACTAAGAATAAATCACAATAACAGGGAGAACGTTCATGAAGATGAAACGAGTATTGTTAAAACTAAGCGGAGAAGCATTGGCCGGTTCCAAGAAGACAGGCTTTGATGAAGATACAGTGAAGGAAGTTGCCAGACAGGTGAAGTTATCCATTGATGCAGGGATTCAGATTGGAATTGTCATCGGCGGCGGAAATTTTTGGAGAGGGCGTACCAGCAATGCGATTGATCGGACCAAAGCAGACCAGATTGGTATGCTGGCGACGGTGATGAATTGCATTTATGTAT